>NZ_JAMYLL010000011.1:0-144876 GCF_040318045.1 Mesorhizobium sp. M1338
ACCTCATCCAGCGGATATCTTACCTTCGCACTCTGCCGACCATCAGGCAGATCCTTGAAATGACCCAGAAAAACAACCGTTTCCGACAACGCACCGGCATCGCAAGCCACATCGTCCATCCAAAGCATCCTCCAAAGAATCAGATGCTCTCGACAGATTCAGCTCCTAAACCCCTTGTCACGCGTTAACTCACCCGATTGCCCTGTCGGAAGAGCTCCGACGGCTAGCTCTGGTGGTCCTTTTTCGATATTCTCACGCGGCGCCGCGCGTCCTTTTTGGGCGCGCAAAGGACGCTTTGCCCGCGCTGACGGGTCAAAGGTGAAGCCATGGACGGAAGGACGCTTCTCATACTCGGCCTTGGCATAGTCGCCCTGCTGATCCTGGGATTCTGTGCAATACCATCGTGATCGCGGAGCCGCTCCTGGCGTGCAATGTCTTCAATACACAATTATCGACCAGTCCCTCTCGGCTCGTCAGGTAATCCAAGAACAGCGGTCACGCCGTCAACCTCCGACTGGCATGAACGCCCGCATTGCGATGGTGTCGGCAAGCAGCATGGCAAAGATCGCGAAAAGATAGAAAATCGAGAAGGCGAACAGCGCCTTGGCAGTCTTCATCTCCGCGCCTGGAGCGATCAGGACCTTCCAGGCGTGCCAGATGAAACCTGCGCCCAATGCCGCGGAAACAAGTCCATAAAACACGCTCGTGAATCCGAACGCCCACGGCAGCACGCCGATTGGCGCCAAGAGCAGCGAATAGGCGAGTATCTGTTTTCTGGTCGACGCCTGGCCGGCCACGTTCGGCATCATCGGGATGCCGGCAGCCGCGTAGTCGCCGACCTTGAACAGCGCGAGCGCCCAGAAATGCGGCGGCGTCCACAGAAAGATGATCAGGAACAGGATGACGCTTTCGATGCCGATCCCGCCAGTGGCGGCCGCCCAGCCAATGACAGGAGGAAGGGCACCCGCCGCGCCGCCGATGACGATATTCTGCGGCGTCAAGCGCTTCAGCCACATCGTATAGATGACGACGTAGAAGAAGATGGTGAAGGCCAGCAGCGATGCGGCAAGCCAGTCCACCAGCACGCCGAGCGTGATGACCGAAAGCGCCGAAAGCACCAGGCCGAAGCCGAGAGCTTCACCCGGCGTGACGCGGCCCGACGGAACCGGCCGCTTTGATGTGCGCGACATCAGCGCGTCAATGTCCGCGTCGTACCACATGTTGAGGGCCCCGGCCGCTCCTGCTCCGATCGCGATCGCACCGATTGCAATCAAGGCAATGACCGGATTCATCACGCCAGGCGCCGCCATCAGGCCAACGAAAGCAGTAAATACGGCAAGCGCCATGACCCGCGGCTTCAAAAGCGCGAAGAAATCGCCCGCCGTCGCTTCCGAGAGGCGGATGCCGGTCTCCTTGAGGCGGCTTTCCCTAGTCGACATCTCAGACCGATGGAAGCAGGCAACCTAATGCAAGTCGCTCAAAAGTGGCCCGGTTTTTAGACGCATTGCGGAGGAGCCAGGTCACTGGGAGAACGTTTTCAGATAGGCAATGACGTTGGCCACGTCCGCATCGTTCTTGAGGCCGGGAAACGCCATCTTGGTCCCTTTGACCATGGCCTTGGGGTCGTGAAGATAGGTCGTCAGTGTTGGCTCGTCCCATTTGACGCCGGATTTGCCGGCCGCAATCATGGCATCGGAATATTTGAAATCCGGATGCGTACCGGCGGTCCGGCCGATGACGCCGTGCAGCGATGGACCGATCTTGTTCTTATCCTCGTCCGCGATGTGGCAGACCTTGCATTTGGTGAAGACCTTCTCGCCAGCCGCAGCGTCCTGAGCCTGCGAAGGATTGGCGACGAAGGTTGCAACAGACATGACGGCGAAAAACGCGACCAAGCGCATGACTTTTTCCTCCCTTATCGTCAAATGTGCCTGAGATGATCCGCGCATGCCGGTGCCGACAGAAATGCGCCTTTCACGGCAGGACGGATTGTCCGCTTCTCCCATATGGATTGCGACACCTATCTACCACAGAATCTGGCCGGCCGGTAGAAGAGGCCTCGGGCTGATCCAGCGCATCGTCAATGATGTCGCGACGCCGGGCGGCCGCGTTTTCGCCGGAGCAGGCATATGGCCTTGCCTCGGCTTCGGCGATCTCGTTAGGATTTCTTGTCTCCGTTTGGATTGGGTACCGGTGCCTCTCGCACGTCTCGCGGTGGCGGATCGACATGTTCAAGTTCTGACGGTGCTTCTTTGTCGCGACGATAGACAGGTACCTTCTTCGGTTCGTGCCTCGGTGGCGGTTCCTTGATCGTGTTGGACATGATCCAGTTAATCGGATCGCCGGTCTCTTGTTCCGTTAGGGAGCCAAAAAACTGGAAGCCAGAGGAACCGGGGGCGTTGAAGAGCGTTCTGTCGCATGCTGAAGAAAATCGCCCTCGCCGCCGTGCTGGTCCAGGTTGCCATCTTTTCGGCTCTCACAACCCAAACGGTCCTTTTCGCGTCCACGGCCAACCAAGCTGCCGACGCGCGGCCGGGCGACCCTGTCTCGGTCACCGGGGGAGAATGCGCCAAGGCGACGTGGCCAAATATTCCCGATCCCAATATTCCCGATCATTGCCTTGAGCGGATTGAGGCGAGGAAACTCATCACGACAACCTTAGTGATCGCCGGGCAACAATAGCCGGCCGTTGCAGGGTGGATCGATCTTGCAAAGCCCGCGGGACGCGAGCCGCCAGTTCTTCGCCCGAGGCCACGCCTTGCGTACGGCCGACCACCGCGCGATGCTGTCGCCGAGGCTGGAGCGAGTCATGCGAAAAATTCCGGTGCCGATGCTGCTGCTCTCAGCGGCCTTTTCCGTAAACCCGGCTTGGGCGCTGGACAGCAGCGGCACGCCCGTCGTCGTGACGCCCCTGGCGTCCCGCACGACGACCGCGTCCGGCCAGCCGATCACGCTGCCGCGGAAAAACGTGCAGGTGCTGGTGTCGACCTATGACATCGCGCCGGGCGCGAACTTGCCAGTCCACAGACACCCCTTCCCGCGCTACGCCTATGTCCAGGCCGGCACGCTGAAGGTGACCAATGTCGAGACCGGCAACAGCAACACATACAAGACGGGCGATTTCATCATCGAAATGATCGGCCAGTGGCATCAGGCCACCAATATCGGTGATATCGAGGTCAAGCTGCTGGTAGTCGATCAGGTCGAGGAAGGCGCCAAGAATACGGAATTGCGCCGGTAGCGGCTAGGTCCGCGCCCAGCGGCCGGGAGGCGGGGAGCCATGCGCCGCGCATAACCGCACCGTCGTGCGCCCCTCCCCGGCGCCTAACCCCAGGCACCGACCATCTGCCGTGTCGTGGCGTTGAGCCGGTTGAAGGCGTTGATGAGCGCGATCTGGATGACCAGCGCGGCAAGCGCCTTTTCATCATAGTGCCGGGTGGCCTCGTCCCAGACATCGTCCGGCACCGCGTCCGGCCGGTCGGCGAGCCGTGTGCCGGCCTCGGTCAGCGCCAGGGCAGCGCGTTCGGCGTCGGTGAAGTAAGGCGTCTCCCGCCATGCTGCGAGGGCAAAGATGCGCTCGTCCTTTTCGCCGGCCTTCTTCAATTCACGCGCGTGCATGTCGACGCAGACGGCGCAATTGTTGATCTGGCTGGCGCGCAGATGGATGAGCTTGCGCGTCACGTAGGGCAATTCGGCCACCTCCGTCGACTTGTCCAGCGCCAGCAGCGCCTGCACGGAGCCGGGAATGAGCACCACCGGGTTCTTGATCCTTGCTTGCATGGTCTTTCTCCTTTGAAGTGTTTCGTCAGGGCGTCTTTTGCCGGCCCGGATGCCATGCGTCCGGGTTTGCGAGTTTGAAACGATTGTCGGCCGCGCCGCGCTGCTCACGCCAATCAATAACCATTCGGCTATGGATTAACCAATAACTCAATGGTTATGAGACTGTCAAGCGGGGAAATGCCGCCTGGCCCAAATGGCGGCGCGCTGTTCGCGCTTTCGCACCAACCGGCCCGATGCTAGGGCTGACAGCGACATCATGGATAGGATCGCCCCTTGACCAGAGAAAATCGCCTGCCGCTGATCGAAATCTGTGTTGAAGGCATTGACGGCCTGCTGGCAGCGCAGGCTGCCGGCGCCGACCGGGTCGAACTGTGCGCCAGCCTCATTGAAGGCGGCATCACGCCGAGCCTTGGCACGGTGCGCGCCGCCCTCGACCAGGCAAGCGTGCCGTTTCACGTCATGGTGCGGCCGCGCGGCGGCGATTTTCTCTACAGCGACACCGAATACGCCTCGATGCTGGCCGATGTCTCGGCACTGCGCGAACTCGGCGTGCCCGGCGTGGTGTTAGGCTGCCTGAACGCCGACGGCACCATTGACGAGGCGCGCATGAGCGAACTGACGCAGGCCGCCGGCTCCTTGAACGTCACCTGCCACCGCGCCTTCGATATGACGCCCGATCCGGCAGAAGCGCTGGAAGCGCTGATCCGCAGCAAGGTCGGCCGCGTGCTGACCAGCGGCCAGCGCGACACGGCAGTCGAAGGCGCTTCACTCCTGGCGGATCTGGTGCAGCAGGCAGGCGATCGCATCGTCATCCTCGGCTGCGGCGGGCTCGATCTCGGTAACATCGCCGACGTGCGCGGCAAAACCGGCCTGTCCGAAATGCATTTCGCCGCCCTCAAGGATGTGCCGAGCGCCATGGCCTATCGCAATCCCCATGTCGGCATGGGCGGCTCCGATCTTGACCGCGAATACCGCAACACGCTGACCGATATACCGCTGGCGGCGGCGACCATCGCGGCAGCCAAGGCATGAGCGCGACCCCCGCCCCGATCAGCCGCGTCTCGGCCGAAGACGAAGCGGCGATCCTGGCGCTCAACAACGAGCACGCCGCCGAATTGTCGTGGCTGGAGCCAGAACGGCTATCCTTCCTTCTCGGCGAAGCATTTTACGCGCGCCGCATTGGGGACCTCGAAGCCTTCATCATGACCTTCGACCAGGCCGCTCGTTACGACAGCCCGAATTTCTTGTGGTTTCGCGAGCGCTACGAGCGCTTCGTCTATGTCGACCGTGTGGTCGTGGCGGCGAAGGCGCGCGGCCGCGGCCATGCCCGCCGGCTCTATCAGGACCTGTTCGGCCATGTTGAGCGCGCCGGCCACGCGCTGGTCACCTGCGAGGTCAACACCGACCCGCCCAATCCCGCCTCGGATGCCTTCCACGCCGCGCTCGGCTTCGTCGAGGCCGGCGACGCCGTCATCCACGGCGGCAAGAAAGCGGTGCGCTATTACGTCAGATCGTTGCACGCATAGAGGGCGAGCGCGCCACAAGACGGCCTGAACGGCCCTATTGCCTCACCAGTTGCGGTTGAGCCATTCGCGCGCCGGGCGCTCGATGACGTAGTAGCTGCAGAGCGCGCAGGCGAAGACGCCGGCCAGCATCGGAATCGGCGCATTGCCTTGTTCATGGACGAATCTGTAGAACGGCTGCTGCCACAGATAGAGCGAGTACGACCACAGCCCCAGCGTTGCCATCGGCCAGGACGACAGCAATCCGGAAAAATATCGGGGGCTGAAATCGAGCACATTGACAGCCAGGGCCAGCAGCGGCACCGCGAAGAGATAATGGATCGGCGTCGGCACCGGATCGAGGAACAGCAGAACGGCGCAGATCGATGCCGCCAGCGCCACATGCTTGCCCCTCAAGACCGCCGGCAGCCTGCCATCGGCCTTGAGCAGGCAGATCGAAGCCGACAGCAGGATCGATGCGATGTGCACATCGGTGCGCCAGTACGTGGTTTCGTAATCCATCCCGAAGACCCAGTACGAAACCGCGCCGTTGGCCATGGCAAGCAAGGCCAGCGCCAGGAGCAGTACGACGACGCGAGAGCGACGCGAGACGATGACGCTGATCAGCGCCAGCATGATATAGGCGTGCTCTTCGATGCAAAGCGACCAGATATGGTCGAGCGCGCCAGCCCGCGTAACCAGAGTGCCGGCATAATTGTACGTGAATGTCAGCGCCGTCAGCGCCGCCTTCCATTTGAAGGCAACGAAGGTGCTGGAGAGCGCAATCATCGCGACGATCACGAAAACCAGAAGCGCCGGATAGATGCGGGAGAACCGGCGTTTGAAGAATTTCTTCAGTGGATAGCGTTCGATGAACAGGATCTCGCCCATCAACCGGCCGCTGAGCACGAAGAAGAATTCGACGCCCAGCACCCCGAGATTGATTCCGGGGACGGGGAAAAAATGGCCGATCAGGACCAGGGCGATCGACAGGCCGCGCCAGCCGTCGAGATAGGCCAGTCTTGTTCTGGCCGGTCTGTCGGCGGCGGACCGGTACGGAACGACATACGTCGCGGAGGTGTCGGTCATACCGATCCTTTCGCATTGGCATGCGAAAGGGCACGGCAGTAGACCCCGAACCCGGCTCGCATTCCCGCCCAGTCCATATTGCAGCGCAAGATAAATTTGTGCAAGTGCGAGATTGCCGCCGGATCAGTTCCGGGCGAAGTATCGGCCGGAATTGCTTCAAGGATTGGCGCGCGCCGGTCTTCCACCCGGCAGATGCGGGTCGCCACACAAAAAAGGGACCGCATTGGCCCCTTTCGTTACGCCTGAGTGCTGGCGTCAGGCGTTGGCGGCAGCCACCGCGCGCTTGGCCATCACCGCGATCAGATGGGCGCGATAGTCGGCCGAGGCGTGAATGTCGGTCATCAGATTCTTCGCCGGCACCTTCACGCCATCGAGCGCCGAGGCCGCGAAATTCTTGGCGAGCGCGGCCTCGATCTCCTTCGAGCGGAAGACGCCGTCGTCGCCGGCGCCGGTGACGGCAACGCTGACGCCATCCTTGCCCTTGGCAACGAACACGCCAACGATGGCGTAGCGCGATGCCGGATTGCGGAATTTTTCATAGGCCGCCTTGGCCGGCGCGGTGAAGGTGACGGCGGTGATGATTTCGCCATCCTTCAACGACGTCTCGAACAGACCCTTGAAGAACTTGTCCGCCGCGATCTGGCGCTTGTTGGTGACGATGGTGGCACCCAACGCCAGCAGCGCCGCCGGATAATCGGCCGCCGGATCGTTGTTGGCGATCGAGCCGCCGATCGTTCCCTTGTGGCGCACCGCCGGATCGCCGATCAGCGAAGCCAGATAGGCAAGCGCCGGACAGGCCTTCTTCAGCTTCTCGTCACCGGCAACGGCGTGATGCGTGGTGGCAGCGCCGATGGTCACTGTCTTGCCCGACACCTTGACACCCTGCAGCTCCTTGATCCGCGACAGGTCGACTAGGTCTGAAGGCGCGGCGAGCCGCGTCTTCATCGCCGGGATCAGCGTCATGCCGCCCGAAAGCAGCTTGGCGTCGCCCGTCTTGATCAGCTTGGCGGCATCGGTGACCGAGGCGGCACGGTGATAGTTGACTGAGTACATTTGTCTTTCTCCCTTGGGTGAAAGAGCGAATAGGGAGTAGCGAATAGCGAATAGGATCTGTCCCGTCGCACCGCCGTCTCTGCCCTATTCGCTACTCCCTATTCGCTATTCGCTTTTCAATGTTTCGTCGCGCGGATCGCTGCCCACACGGTGGACGGCGTTGCCGGCATGGCGAGTTCGTTGCTGCCGATGGCGTCGGTGATGGCATTGATCACCGCCGGCGGCGAGCCGATGGCGCCGGCCTCGCCGCAGCCTTTGATGCCGAGCGGATTGCCCGGGCACGGCGTGTTCGAGGTCGAGACCTTGAATGACGGCAGGTCGCCGGCGCGCGGCATGGTGTAGTCCATGTAACTCGCGGTCAGCAGCTGGCCGCTGTTGTCATAGTGGGCGCCTTCCAGCAGCGCCTGGCCGATGCCTTGCGCCAGTCCGCCATGCACCTGGCCCTCGACGATCATCGGATTGATGATATTGCCGAAATCGTCGGCGGCGACGAACTGGACGATCTCGGTCATGCCGGTTTCCGGGTCGACCTCGACCTCGCAGATGTAGCAGCCGGCCGGGAAGGTGAAATTCGACGGATCGTAAAAAGCCGTCTCCTTCAGCCCAGGCTCCATGCCGCCCGGCAGATTGTGGGCTGTGTAGGCGGCGAGCGCCATCTGGAACCACGGCACGTTCTTGTCGGTGCCGGCGACTTTCAGCGCGCCGTTCTCGATGACGATATCGCCCTCGTCGGCCTCGAGCAGATGCGCCGCGATCTTCTTGGCTTTGGCCTCGACCTTGTCGAGCGCCTTGACGATCGCCGACATGCCGACCGCGCCCGAGCGCGAGCCGTAGGTGCCCATGCCCATCTGCACCTTGTCGGTATCGCCATGCACGATCGAGACAGAATCGAGCGGCACGCCGAAGCGCTCGTTGACCAATTGCGCGAAGGTCGTCTCGTGGCCTTGGCCGTGGCTGTGCGAGCCGGTCAGCACCTCGATCGTGCCGACGGCATTGACGCGCACCTCGGCACTTTCCCAAAGGCCGACACCGGCGCCCAGCGAACCGACCGCCGCCGACGGCGCGATGCCGCAGGCCTCGATGTAGCAGCTCATGCCGATGCCGCGCAGCAGGCCCTTCTTGGCGGCGGCGGCCTTGCGCTTGGCAAAGCCGGCATAGTCCGACGCCTTCATCGCCGCGTCGAGCGAAGCCGCGTAGTCGCCGGCGTCATAGCACATGATGACCGGCGTCTGGTGCGGGAACGAGGTGACGAAGTTCTTGCGCCGCAACTCGGCGGGTGAAACGCCGAACTGGCGCGCGGCGGTCTCCATCATGCGTTCCATGACGAAGGTGGCTTCCGGCCGCCCTGCCCCGCGATAGGCATCGACAGGCGCGGTGTTGGTGTAGATCGCCTTCACATTGGCGTGGATGGCCGGGATGTTGTATTGGCCCGACAGCAGCGTCGCATAGAGATAGGTCGGCGTCGCCGACGAAAACAGCGACATGTAGGCGCCAAGATTGGCTTGGGTTTCAACCTTGAGGCCGAGGATCCTGTGGTCCTTGTCGAAAGCCATTTCGGCATGGGTGTGATGATCGCGGCCATGCGCGTCGGTCAGAAAACTCTCGGTCCGGTCGGCCACCCATTTGACCGGCACGCCGGTCTTCTTCGAGGCCCACAGGCAGACGATCTCTTCGGGATAGATGTAGATTTTCGAACCGAAACCGCCGCCGACATCGGGTGCAATCACGCGCAGCTTGTTTTCCGGCGCGACGTTGTAGAAGGCGCTCATTACCAGCCGCGCCACATGCGGGTTCTGCGAGGTCGTCCAGCAGGTGTAGTGGTCCTCGGCCTTGTCGTAATGGCCAAGGGCCGCGCGCGGCTCCATGGCGTTGGGCACCAGCCGGTTGTTGATGATGTCCATCTTCACCACGTGGGCTGCCTTCTCGAAGGCCGCCGCCGTGTCGTCGGCATTGCCGATGTCCCAGTCGAAGATCAGATTGTTGTCGGCCTCGGGATGGATCTGCGGCGCGCCCTTGTCCATCGCCCTGGAGGCATCGACGACGGCCTTCAGCTCCTTGTAGGTGATCTCGACCGCTTCGGCGGCGTCACGCGCCTGCCCCTTGGTCTCGGCGACGACGATAACGACGGCATCGCCGACATAACGGACCCTGTCGAAAGCCAGTGGCGACCACGCCCCCATCTTCATCGGCGAGCCATCCTTGGAGTGGATCATCCAGCCGCAGATGAGGTTGCCGATGCCGTCGGCCTTGAGTTCCTTGCCGGTCAGCACGCCGATAACGCCGGGCATGCCTTGAGCCTTCTTGACGTCGATCTTCTTGATCTGCGCATGCGCGTGAGGGCTGCGCACGAAGGCGGCGTGCTTCATGCCGGGAACCACCATATCGTCGACATAACGGCCGGCGCCGGTGATGAATCGTTTGTCTTCCTTGCGCGCGACCCGAGCGCCTACACCTTCAATGCCCATCAGAAATTCCTCCCGGTGAATAGTGAATGGTGAATTGGTGAATGGTCGAAATGGAGGAGGAGCCCGCGGCCACTCTACTCACTATTCACCATCCACTATTCACCCCTTAGGCAGCCTGTTTCGCCTTGCCTTTCGACGCCTTGGACATCGTCTTCGATGCGGCGAGGATCGCCTTGACGATGTTGTGGTAGCCTGTGCAGCGGCAGATGTTGCCTTCGAGCTCGGCGCGCACCGTCGCCTCGTCGAGGCCTTCGGGGTGGCGGCTGATCATGTCGGTCGCCGTCATGATCATGCCCGGCGTGCAGAAACCGCACTGCAGCCCGTGATGTTCCTTGAAGGCGGCTTGCACCGGATGCAGGTCGGCGCCATTGGCCAGGCCTTCGATCGTCACCACGGTCGAGCCGGAGGCCTGCACGGCGAGCATCGTACAGGATTTGACCGCCTTGCCGTCGACATGGACGACGCAGGCGCCGCATTGCGAGGTATCGCAACCGACATGCGTGCCGGTAAGGCCGAGATTTTCCCGCAGGAAGTGAACCAGAAGCGTTCGGTCCTCGGCAGCACCGCTGACCCGCTTTCCGTTCACCATCAACGAAATGTCCGACATGGTCCCTCCCTGGGTATCAACCTTGGTCATCACGTTGCCGACGCGGTGTTGGCACGTCGGCCACGCGTTATTCGTACACCGCACAACGCACAAAAAACAGCAGGTCGCAAACGCCGCACATTGTACTTTCGGTCATGGCCGCGCCCAGACGTGCAGTCCCGGCTGCCCCATTGCCAAAATACCGATTGAAGGCAACAATGTTGGTCGACGCCCGCGCGCCAGAAGCATGTAAAACAGCCGCGCACAAAAACGCGTCGGAGGAAACGCGGAGGACATCGCTGGCCAATTCACGGACGCGCTATGCATGCGGCCTGTCGGCGCTCACCACGGACGAGCCCGACATGGAGGCGTTCGCCAGGGCGATCGCGCTGGAAGCAGCCGCTATCGACGCGGGCTTTGCCCTGCTGTTCTTTTCCCAGAGCCTGGTCGAGGCCGGCGCTCTTTCCCAGGCGCTCATGACTCACGCGCCGGCGCTCCACCACGCCGGCTGCTCGACCGCCGGCGAGATCACGCCGCAAGGCCTCGAGGACGGTCATGTGCTCGCCATGCTGCTTCCATCCGCCGTGTTCACCGCCGTCAGCGTGATGGTCGACAATCTGTCGTCGTCTGGCATGGACAGGATCACCAGCGAGGTCGAGACCTTGCGGCGGTCGCTGCGCGCGCGCCTGGGTTGCGACCGCGCTCAAGGCACATTCGCGCTCTGCTTCATCGACGGGCTTTCCTATGCCGAGGAAGCGGTGAGTTCGGCCATCCATTGGGGCCTCGACGACATACCGCTGCTCGGCGGCTCGGCCGGCGATGATTTGAAGTTCGAGACGACGCGCCTGATCTCCAACGGCAAGGTCACCTCCGACAGCGCCATCATCGTGCTGATATCAACCGAAATTCCGTTCCATGTCTTCAAGACCGACAATTTCGTTCCCACCGACGAAAAGCTGGTGGTGACGGCGTCCGATCCAGATCACCGTATCGTGCGCGAGTTCAACGCCACCAATGCGGCGGAGGAATATGCCGCTTCCATCGGCATCGTCGCGAGGTCGCTGACGCCGCTGAGCTTTGCTTCGCATCCGGTGGTGGTGAAGGTCGGCGGCGAATATTACTGCCGGTCGATCCAGAAGATGCATCCTGACGGCTCGTTGTCGTTCTTCTGCGCCATAGACGATGGCGTCGTGCTGTCGATCGCCCAACCCAAGGATATGGTCGAAGCGACGCGCGCCGCACTGCGCGCTGTCGAGGAGAGGCTTGGCGGCATCGACATGATCCTCGGCTTCGACTGCGTGCTGCGCCGGCTGGATGCGCGCAACCGGCAGGTGTTTCGCGACATCTCGGAACTCTACCGGGCCAACAATGTCATCGGCTTCAGCACCTATGGCGAACAGTACCGGTCGATGCACCTGAACCAGACTTTTACCGGCATCGCCTTTGGCGAGCGCCAGGCAGCGGAATAAGGCGGCGAAATAGGATGCCGCTCAGGGACATAAACGATCTTGAAAAGCTGAAGAAGATCAACGCGGCCCTGGTCAGCCGCGTTGAGCGGTCGATGGACCAGCAAGGCAACGCCTTCTCGTTGTTCCAGACCGCGATTTCGCTGGAAAACCGAGTGCGCACGCGCACCGAGGAACTGCACTCAACCTTGCGCCGGTTGGAACAATCCAACATCGACCTCAGCGCCGCCAAGGAAAACGCCGAACTGGCGAACCTGTCCAAGACCCGCTTCCTCGCCGCCGCCAGCCACGACGTCCTGCAGCCGCTGAACGCGGCCCACCTCTCGGTTTCGGCGCTCGCCGAAGTACAGACCAGCGACGAGGGCAAAAAGCTGGTGCGGCAGGTCGAGCGCTCGCTGGAGACGATGGAAGACCTGCTGCGCACCCTGCTCGACATCTCCAAGCTCGACGCCGGCGTGGTTCAGCCCAACATAAGCGACGTCAGTCTGGAGGCGCTGTTTTCGTCACTGCGCTCGGATTTCCAGCCGGTGGCGGAGCTGAAGGGCCTGTCGCTGAAATTCCGGCCGGTCAACGCCGTGGTCCGTTCCGACCGCACGCTGCTGCGCCGCATCCTGCAGAACATCCTTTCCAACGCGCTGGGCTACACCCGCTCGGGCGGCGTGCTGGTCGGCACCAGGCATCGCGGCGACACGATCCGCATCGACGTCGCCGACACCGGCTGCGGCATTCCCGACGACCAGCGCGAGGCGGTGTTCGAGGAATTCCACCGCGGCACCTCGCCGGCCAATGCCGAACTGGACGGCGGCGGTCTCGGGCTCGGACTTGCCATCGTGCGCCGCATGGCCAGCGCGCTCGGTCATCCCGTGACATTCTCATCGAAGGTCGGCCGCGGCACGATCTTCCACATCGATGTTCCCGTCGGCATCGGCGCTCCGGCCGACGCCATCGCCAGCCTTGCCGACATGGAACGGCCGCGCGGCTATGGCCTGTTCGGCACCAAGGTGCTGCTGGTCGAGAACGATGTCGAGGTGCTGCAGGCCATGACCTTCCTGCTCGAACGCTGGCAATGCCTGGTGCGGGCCGCGACCTCGACCGACGATGCACTCGACATGCTCGGCGACACCGACTGGGTGCCAGACATCGTCATTGCCGACCAGCACCTCGACGGCGGCGATCTCGGCACCGCCACCATCGCCGAAGTCCGCCACTATCTCGGCCGCGCCGTGCCGGCGCTGATCGTCACCGCCGACAGTTCCGAGGCCGTCGCCAAGGCCGCCCGCGCCGGCGGCATCGAACTGATGCGCAAGCCGCTGAAACCGGCACAATTAAGGGCGCTGCTGGCGCATTTGCTGGCTTAAGGGCCATACCCTCCTCACAAGGAGGAGAGTAAGCTTCAAAACCCCGCCTGATCCCGAAACAGCTCCGCATTGTCCAGCTTCGACACCTCGATCACCGCCTGCGTGCGGCTATAGACATTGAGCTTGCGCAGGATCTCCGAGACATGCGCTTTCACGGTGGTCTCTCCCACCTGCAGCTCGTAGGCGATCTGCTTGTTGAGCAGGCCCTGGCGCAGCATCTGCAGTACGCGCAGCTGTTGCGGCGTCAGCGTCGACAGGCGCTGCACCATGTCGGCGCGGTCGACGCTTTCGGCGTCGGGCGTGCGGCCTTCATAGCTTTCGGGCACATAGACCGCGCCCTCCATCACCGAGCGGATGGCGGCGGCCAGGTCGCTCTTGCGCGCCGATTTCGGAATGAAACCCGCGGCACCATAGGACAGCGCCTCGGAAATGATCTTCGGCTCCTCATGGCCCGAGACGATCACCACCGGCAGGCGCGGATAGCGCGTCCTGAGCTGCAGCAGCCCGTCGAAGCCGTGCACGTCCGGCATGCTGAGGTCGAGCAGCGCAAGGTCGAACGGCTTGGCGTCGGCCAGAAGATCGAGCGCCTCGGTGATCGAACGCGCCTCCACCGTGTCGACCTCCGGATAGGCCATCTGCACCGCGCTGTGCAGCGCCTCGCGAAACAGCGGGTGGTCGTCGATGATCAAGAACCGGGCGCGATCGTGGGTTGCGGTCATAGGGGTTCGTTTCAGTTCGTGGGTGATTAGAATAACCCCGCCAGCATGGCCAGATTATTGCCAAATAGTATATCGCCATCTCCAGCGGAAAGTGCCGCCGGCACTTTCTCGACCAAATCGCCTTGCCCGGGCGCCCAAATCGGTCGAATGTTCCGGCAACCAGGCAGAGACCCACATGACAGAATTCGTCCTTCCATCGCCCGCGATCGCATCGGTGGCCGTTGCGGGCTCGCCCGGGCGTTTCGCGGTGCGCCGCATCTTCTGCGTCGGCCGCAACTACGCCGCGCATGCCCGCGAACTCGGCAATGACGAGCGCGATCCGCCCTTCTTCTTCACCAAACCGGCCGACGCGGTGGTCGATTCCGGCGCCACAATCCCCTACCCGCCGCTGACGGCCAATCTGCACCACGAGATCGAACTGGTCGCCGCGATCGGCAGACCGGGTTTTCGCATTGGTCGCGAACAGGCGCTGGATCATGTCTGGGGCTACGGTGTCGGCATCGATCTCACCCGCCGCGATCTGCAGGACGAGGCCAAGAAGGCCGCCCGTCCGTGGGACTGGTCGAAGGCCTTCGACCGCTCCGCCCCTTGCGGCCCGCTGGTCCCCGCACAAAAATCCGGTCACCCGCAAAAGGGCCGCATCTGGCTCGCCGTCAACGGCCAGGTCAGGCAGGACGCCGACCTCGCCGAGCTGATCTGGCCGATATCGGATATCGTGTCGATCTGCAGCGAGGCGGTGGAACTGGAGCCCGGCGACCTGATCTTCACCGGCACGCCGGCCGGCGTCGGCGCGGTTCGTGCCGGCGACACGATCACTGGCGGCGTCGACGGCATCGGCACGATCGAAGTAACCATCGGCCAACCGAAGTGAGCGCATGAGCGAACTCATCCTGCACAATTACTATCGCTCCTCCACCTCCTACCGGGTGCGGATCGCGCTGGAGATGAAGGGGCTGAGCTACGACTACGTCCCGCATCATCTGCGCCATGGCGAGCATCTGGAACCGGCCTATCTCGCGGTCAATCCGCAAGGTCTGGTGCCGGCGCTGATCCTCGGCGACGGCAGGCTGCTGACGCAATCGCTGGCGATCATCGAATTCCTCGACGAGACCAGGCCCGAACCACCGCTGCTGCCAAGGGATGCGGCTGGCCGGGCACGCGTGAGGATGCTGGCGCAGATGATCGCCTGCGACATCCACCCGGTGAACAATCTGCGCGTGCTGACCTCGCTGCGCACGCTGTTCGGCGCCGGCGACGAGGACATCACCAACTGGTTCCGCCACTGGGTGAACGAGGGCTTTCAGCCGCTTGAGAAGATCCTGGTGTCGTCACCCGAGACGGGTACATTCTGCCATGGCGATACGCCGGGCCTGGCCGACATCTGCCTGGCCGCGCAGGTCACCAGCAACGCCCGGTTCGGGGTCGATCTGACGAATTACCCGACGATCGCGCGCATCAACGCCGCCTGCATGGCGCTGCCGGCCTTCCAGAAAGCCGCACCGCAGAACCAGATCGATGCCGAGTAGACTTCGTCCGCCCACGCATAGCGTCGGCGCCGGAACAGCAGCTCTGGCGGAATCGATTTCCGCTTGACCGGACAGGGAATCGGCTATCGTTTCCTGCAACGCAGCAGGGTGGAGTGACCGATGAGAGCCGTCGTCTTCGAGAAATTCGGCGAAGCGCCGACCATCCAGACCGTTCCCGATCCGAAGCCGGCAGCCGATGGCGTCGTCATCAAGGTCGAGGCGACAGGCCTGTGCCGCAGTGACTGGCATGGCTGGATGGGTCATGATGACGGCATTACGCTGCCGCACGTGCCGGGCCACGAACTGGCCGGAATCGTGGTCGCCGCCGGCAAGCAGGTTACCCGCTGGAAAGCCGGCGAGCGCGTCACCGTGCCGTTCGCCGTCGGCTGCGGCCGCTGCTTCGAGTGCAATTCGGGCAACCATCAGGTCTGCGAACACCAGACGCAACCTGGCTTCACCGGCTGGGGCTCGTTCGCCGAATATGTCGCCATCGAGCACGCCGACACCAATCTCGTGCGCTTGCCCGACGAGATGGAATTCGCCACCGCCGCCAGCCTCGGCTGCCGGTTCGTCACCTCGTTTCGCGCCATTGTCGATCAGGGCCGGGTGACACCGGGCGAATGGGTGGCGGTGCATGGCTGCGGCGGTGTCGGCCTGTCGGCGATTATGATCGCCAGCGCCATGGGCGCCAATGTCATCGCCATCGATCTCACCGACGAGAAGCTCAATTTCGCCAAAAAGATCGGCGCCGTCGCCACCATCAATGCGTCGAAGACGCCGAATGTGGTCAAGGCGGTCAAGCAGATCACCAATGGCGGCGCGCACATGTCGATGGATGCGCTCGGCCACCCCACCACCTCCTTCAACTCGATCTCCAATCTGCGCCGGCGCGGCCGCCATGTGCAGGTTGGCCTGATGCTGGGCGAGCATGCCCGGCCGCAGGTACCGATGGATAAGGTGATCGCCTTCGAACTCGAGATCCTCGGCAGCCACGGCATGCAGGCCTACCGCTACCAGGCGATGATGGACATGATCCGCAACGGCAAGCTCAAGCCCGAGCTGCTGGTCGGCAAGAAGATGAGCCTCGACGAGGCGCCCGCGGCCTTGATGGCGATGGGCGGCTTCGAGGGCATCGGCATCGGGGTTGTGACGAAGTTTTAGTCGGCAACGGTACGGTCGCCGGAGTCCGCTCTACCTCGCGAATTTCTTCGCGCCGAACACGCATAGCACCACGCCGAACGTGACTACAATCATCAGCGGGCTGACCTGCTCGTGCAGCAGCGTCGCCGCCAGGGCGAGGCCGAAGAAGGGCTGCAGCAGCTGCAGTTGCCCCACGGCGGCGATGCCGCCTTGCGCCAGGCCGCGATACCAGAAGACGAAGCCGATCAGCATGCTGAACAGCGAGACATAGGCAAGACCGATCCAGGCGCTGGAGCCGACGCCGGCAAAGGACGGCGGCTGCGTCGCAAAAGTCAGCACCAGCATGATCGGCAGCGACAGCACGAGCGCCCAGCAGATCACTTGCCAGCCGCCGAGCCTGCGGGACAGCGCGGCACCCTCGGCGTAGCCCAGACCGCAGGCGACGATGGCGGCGAGCATCAGACCGTCGCCGACCGGCGAGGCGGTCACCCCCTGCGTCAGGGCAAAACCCGCGACCAGAGCGCTGCCCACGCATGAAAACAGCCAGAATGCCGGGCGCGGACGGTCGCCACCGCGCAGCACGCCGAAGATCGCGGTCGCCAGCGGCAGCAAGCCGACGAAGATGATGGAATGGGCCGTGGTGACGTGCTTCAGCGCCAGGGCGGTCAGCATGGGAAAACCAACGACGACGCCGAGCGCGACGATCACCAGCGACGGCAGGTCGCCGCGCTCCGGACGTTTCTGCCGGAACAGGAGCAGCAGCGCGAGGCCAAGCAGTCCGGCAATCGCCGCTCGGGCCGACGTCAGGAATGTCGGATCGAAATCCTTCACCGCCACGCGCGTCGCCGGCAGCGAACCGCTGAAGATCAACACGCCGATGAATCCGTTCATCCAGCCGCCCGCGGTCTTGTCCATCCTATGCTCCGTTTGTCGGCTCTGTATCGTGCGGAGCCCGTGGCATTGCCAGAGACAATGCGGTACAGTTATGCAAAACTGTCACGGTCGGACGAGCAGTACGGATGGACAAACAGACCACAGGAAGCGAGAGCAGCGGAACGCTCGTCGAAGGCGTGATGGCGACGATCCGCCAGCGGATCGCGGCGCGCAGCCTGACGCCGGGAGCACGACTGCCCTCGATCCGCGCCTTCGCCAAATCGATGCAGGTGTCCAAATCCACCGTGGTCGAAGCCTATGAGCGGCTCGCCGCCGAAGGCGCGATCCGCTCCCGGCCGGGCTCGGGCTTCTATGCCGCCGGCTCGCTAGCGCCGCTGTCGCTGGCCGAGATTGGGCCTCGCCTCGACCGCGCCGTCGATCCGCTCTGGATTTCGCGCCAGTCGCTGGAAGCAGGCGATCACATGCTGAAGCCCGGCTGCGGCTGGTTGCCGGCCTCGTGGATGCCCCAGGCGGGACTGCGCCGGGCACTGCGCACGGTAGCGCGTGCCGACGATGTCGCGCTGGCCGACTACGGCACGCCGCTCGGCCTGCCGCCGCTGCGGCAATTGCTGGCGCGGCGCATGGCCGGGCACGGCATCGAAGCCTCCCCCGAGCAGATCATGCTGACGGAGTCGGGCACGCAGGCCATCGACCTGCTGTGCCGCTTCCTGATCGAACCCGGCGACACGGTGCTGGTCGACGACCCCTGCTATTTCAACTTCCACGCTCTGCTGCGCGCCCACAGGGCCAAGGTCGTCAGCATCCCCTACACGCCGTCGGGGCCGGATATCGACCTGTTCGCGCAGGCGTTGGCCGAGCATCGGCCGCGCCTCTACATCACCAACTCCGCCATCCACAATCCGACCGGCGCGGTCCTGTCGCCGGTCACCGCGCACCGCCTGCTCAAGCTCGCCGACCAATCGGATCTGACCATCGTCGAGGATGATATCTTCGCCGATTTCGAACATGCCCCTGCCCCCAGGCTGGCGGCGTTCGATGGGCTGAGCCGCGTCGTCCATATCGGCAGCTTCTCCAAGACACTATCGGCCTCGGTTCGCTGCGGCTTCATCGCGGCACCCCGCGACTGGATCGAGCCCCTGACCGACCTCAAGATCGCCACCACCTTCGGCGGCGGCCGGCTGGCGGCCGAACTTGTGCTGACGCTGCTGAAGGACGGCAGCTATCGCAAGCACATGGATTTGCTGCGGGCACGGCTTTCGCGCGCGATGGACGAGACGAGCGCCCGCCTGAAGGCGATCGGCATCACGCCCTGGATCGACCAGCCTGCTGGCCTGTTCCTGTGGTGCCGCCTGCCGGATGGCGTTGATGCGGCCGAAGTGGCCCGCCGCGCTTTGGCCGACAACATCGTGCTGGCGCCGGGCAACGCGTTCAGCCTGTCCGGAACGGCCAGCCGCTTCCTGCGCTTCAACGTTGCCCAATGCGCGGACGAGCGGATTTTCAAGGCGCTCGAGGCGGCGATGGAGCGTTGATTGCCGGTCACCGCGCCGCACAGACCTCCCGCACGCAGTCGCGTAGCCAGCGCTGCGCCGGATCGGTATCGAGGCGCGGATGCCACAGCATGGAGATGGTGACCTCCTCAGTGGCAACCGGCAGGGGAAAACTATGCATGCCGGCGCGTGCGCCCTCGGTATGCCGCTCGGGCACACTGGCGATCAGGTCTGATGTGCGGGCCATGGCAAGGGCTGCCGAGAACCCCGAAACCATGCACACGACTGTGCGCCGCAGCCCGAGCAGGTTCAGGGCCTCGTCGATCGGCCCTTTCTCGCGGCCACGCCGTGAAACGCTGATGTGCCGGCCTGCCGCATAGCGCTCTGGCGTCACCGCGCCCTCACACAAGGGATGGCCCGCTCGCACGGCGCCGATGAAGCGGTCGCGAAGCAATGCCTGGATGCGCACCTCCGGTCCGGTCTCGCCAGCGACGCCTATGTCCAGATCGATCGCCGCGTCGCGCAGCGACGTCACGTCCTTGTCGGACTTCGGTGCAAAGCGCAGCCGCACGCCGGGCGCATCGGCCTGGATACGGGCGACGAGACGAGGCGCGAATTCCTCGACGAAACTCTCATTGGTGCGCAGCGTGAAGATCCTGTCCAGGCTCCAGAGATCAAGCAGGGTGGCAGGACGCAGCAAAGCTTCCGCGTCCTGAACGACACGACCAACCTGCCGTCGCAGTTCTTCCCCACGCGGCGTCGCCACAAGGCCGCGACCGGCGCGAACCAGCAGCGGATCGCTCGTTGCGTCGCGCAGCCGCGCCAGCGTGCGGCTCATCGCCGAGGGGCTGAGCCGCAGACGGCTGGCTGCACGCGCCACGCTGCCTTCCGCCAGCAGGACATCGAGTGCAAAGAGCAGATTGAGATCGGGTGATGTCATCGGCGGATCATGGCATGATATGGCGCCAAACGCACGAATAAGATGCAAACGCTGCGCCTTTCGCCACATCAACCAAGGGGCTAGATCTCCGCTAGCTCCGGTACTGGAGTTGATGGAAAGGAGTTCGCCGTGGCAATCGCTGAGCAAAATCGGGACGGGCGCGCATCGGCGCTGCCACAGATGCAATCCGC
Organism: Mesorhizobium sp. M1338; assembly: GCF_040318045.1. Taxonomy (NCBI): domain Bacteria; kingdom Pseudomonadati; phylum Pseudomonadota; class Alphaproteobacteria; order Hyphomicrobiales; family Phyllobacteriaceae; genus Mesorhizobium; species Mesorhizobium sp. M1338. Next base: position 20,197 of record NZ_JAMYLL010000011.1, read on the forward strand.
CCGCTGGGCGCTGGCAAGCCTGTCGCTCGCAACGCTGCTGTCGTCGCTGGGAACCAGCATTGCCAGCGTCGGCCTACCGTCGCTGATGCAAACGTTCGGCGCGTCATTCCAGTCCGTGCAATGGGTCGTTCTGGCCTATCTGCTCGCCATTACCACCCTGATCGTCAGCGCCGGACGGCTGGCCGACATGTTCGGGCGCCGGCCGTTGCTGCTTGGCGGCATCGCGCTGTTCACATCGGCATCGGTGCTCTGCGGCCTGGCGCCGACGCTCTGGCTGCTGATCGCCGCGCGGGCCGTACAGGGACTTGGCGCGGCGCTGATGATGGCGCTGACGCTGGCCTTTGTCGCCGAAACGGTGAGCAAGGAACGGACCGGCAGCGCCATGGGCCTGCTCGGCGCCATGTCCGCGATCGGGACGACACTCGGCCCTTCGCTAGGCGGCCTTTTGATCGCCGGCTTCGGCTGGCGAGCGATCTTCCTCGTCAATGTCCCGATGGGTGTGCTCACCTTCGCTCTCGCCTGGCGTGCCTTGCCGGCGCGTAGCAAGGCAGCGCGGGTCGACGGAGGCACGTTCGATGTCATTGGCACGGCCCTGCTGGCCCTGACATTGGCCGCCTATGCACTGGCCATGACGCTTGGCAGGGGCAATTTCGGCGCGCTCAACATCAGCCTGCTGGTCACGGCCGGCATCGGCTTTTTTCTTTTCGCCGCCGTGCAGGCGAAAGTGAAAAACCCCTTGATCCAGCTTGCCAGCTTCCGCGACCTCCAACTGAGCGCCAGTCTCGCCATGAGCCTCGTCGTCGCCACGGTGATGATGGCGACCCTGGTGGTGGCCCCGTTCTACCTGTCCAGCGGGCTCGGCCTGGATGCGGCGATGGTCGGTCTCGTGCTGTCGACCGGCCCGCTGGTCTCGGCGCTGTCGGCATTGGTAGCCGGACGCCTCACTGATCGCTTCGGCGCCCACAGGATGATGGTCGCCGGTCTGCTCAGCCTCGCCACGGGAACGCTCCTGCTGTCGCTGGCCATGACGAAACTCGGCATTGCCGGCTATGTCGTCCCGATCACCGTCACCTGTATTGGTTACGCGCTGTTCCAGACATCCAACAATGCAGCCGTCATGACCGGTATCAGTGCCGGCCAGCGCGGCGTCGTTTCCGGCCTGCTCAACCTTTCGCGCAATCTCGGTCTTATCACCGGCGCATCGTTGATGGGCGCCATATTCGCCATCGCATCGGCCGAAGGGCACGTAGGCATTGGTCTTCTGAGTTCCGAGGCCGCCGCCCGGGGAATGCAGGTCACATTTCAGACGGCAACGGTGCTGGCGCTGGTCGCGCTGTTCCTCGCACTGCTCTCGGCCCGCGCCGTAGGCCGAGCGAAACCCAATGTTTCGTAAGGCGCGACCTGTTCGATCGAGGCATGAGGCCCCGGTGGACGCCGCTTAGAGCCCTGTTTCGAAATTCGCTCTGGCGAGTCATATGGTGGTGGTTTCGAGAACCGTAGCGCAGCGGACATTTGGTCCGTGGGCTCAGTTCTACCGCGTCGACGCAGCAGAACTGGGAAGCGCAGAAAACGCCATCAGATGGCCGCCGGAGTAGAATTTCCAAATAGTCTCTCAGGCCCCTGCCCGCTTGCGGCGCTCATAGAGCATGACCAGGGTTTCAGCCATCAGAGCGGGCTTTTCCTCGCCTTCGATCTCGACCGTGTTGGCAGCCTTCATCAGATACTGGCCGGGACCCCTGTCCTCCATCGACAGCAGCGTGGTGCGCAGCCTGATGCGCGCGCCGACCTTGACCGGTGCTAGGAAGCGCACCTTGTCGAAGCCATAATTGAAGGCGGCCTGCGTATTCTCGGGCACGATGCCCATGCCGAGCGCCAGCGCGCCGATGATCGAAAGCGTCAGATAGCCATGTGCGATCGTCGTGCGGAACGGGCTTTGCCGCCGTGCCCGCTCAGGATCGACATGAATCCATTGATGGTCGCCCGTGCATTCGGCGAACTGGTTGATGCGGTTCTGATCGACCGTCGTCCATTCCGACACACCGAGCTCTTGCCCGGCCATCGTCCTCAACTGGTCGAAGGTCGGCGGCGTTTTAGGCCGTATTTCAGTCATTCCTGCTTTCCCGATCGCTTCCAAAGCCTCCGACCACGAACAGGCGGCCTCTGTCAATTCGCCCTGCGTGAATCCGTTCCGCCGAATCCGGCAGCAATCGTGCCATCCTCCCAGCGCAACGGCAGGTCAAATCGGGATTTCTCGGTTTTCAGGGCATCCGGCAGTAACGAGCCGGCCCCGGCCACATCTGCTACTTCTTCTCGTAGCCGGCGCGGATCTCCACCATCGCCTCCTTGATCCGCGTGCGCAGGATGTCGACCGATTCGGTGCCGGATTTCCTGACCAGTTCAGCTACTTCGCCGGCACTCTTCAACGCGGATTCAAAGGACTTTCTGGCAAACTCCGTCTGTTTGGCCATCAATTCCTGCGGATTGCCTGGCGTCCTGTAGCTTTGCGCCATCTCAGTGACCTCACGCAGCGTGTCCTGCAACATCTCGCGTTGCCTGGACAACAGCGAGGACGCGCCGGCGGCACCGGCTCGTGCCGATTTCTCCAGCGCGTCGAGGTTCTTGCGATGATGGTCGAGGATCGCCTCGACATCGACATTGGACACCTTCAGGTCGCGGCCGAACCTGCCGAACATGTCCATGAAGGAATCGGATTCCGGTTGTTTTGCCATGCTCTTTGCTCGCCCTTGCCGCGGATGCGGGCGCCCTCAAGGAGAGAATAGCACTCGCGTGCCGCGAGTCCATTCGGGCGCTGTGGAATGAGCGCCAGCCTCACCGCGCATCAATTCACCAGGAACAGCCGCTCGGCCACGTAGAGCACGACACCCGCGAGCCCACCGATGATCATGCCGTTGAAGCGGATGTATTGCAGATCCCTGCCGATGTTCATCTCGATCAGCCGCGTCAGCTGCGCAAGGTCCCAGCGCTTGACCTGGTCGGCGATGAATGTCGACACGCCGCTCTTCTGGCTCTCCACGAACGATGCGAGCGCCACCACGAATCCTTGGTTCATGTCGGCCCGGATCTGCGCATCGCTGGCCAGATGCCGCCCGACCTCGACGAACATGTTGGCAAGATGCGCGCGGATAACCGAATTCGGCGCCTTGGCGTCCTGCTCGATGAACCGGCTGAGGCTTGCCCACATGTCGCCGGCCAATCCCTTGACCTCCGGCCGTGCCAGGAAATCGCGCTTCAGCTTCTCGGCGCGTTTGGCGTATTGCTTCGATGTCCTCAGCTTTTCGATGAAGCCTTGAGCGAAACGGTCGAATTCGGCGCGCATCGGGTGGTCGGGATCGGCCCTCACCTCGTCGAGCAGCGAACCGGCCGAAGCGACGATCTTCTTCAGGAGGTAGGCGTCGGCGCGAAACAGGTTGAACAGCGACGGCAATTCCTCGCGGATTTTCTCGCGCATCGTCGCCAGCGCCTGTTCGTCGTTGAGAAAACGGCCGATCACCTTGGTGAATTCATCGAACAGTTTCTGGTGGCGGCGATCGTCGGTGAGCGCCGACAACAGCTCGGCCGCCAGCGGCGCCAGTGGCACCTTCTCGATCTGCTCCAGCATGCGGCTGGTGACGAAGCCGCGCAGGCCGGATTGCTCGACGGCGGCCAGTGTCTGCGGCACCAGCCGCACGACGAAGCGCGACAGGTCGGCGGCGCGCTCGGTATCGGCCAGCCAATCGGCGACGAGCGCCGAAAAATCGACCTCCGCAAGCTTTTCGCGCACCGGCTCGGGCGCCAGGAAGTTGACCTCGATGAAGCGGCCGAGATTGTCGGCGATGCGATTCTGGTTCTCGGGGATGATGGCGGTGTGCGGGATCGGCAGCCCCAACGGTCGCCTGAACAGCGCCACCACGGCATACCAGTCGGCCAGGCCGCCTATGGTCGCGGCCTCGGCAAAGGCGGCGACGAACCCGAGCCACGGATAGCCATGCTCGAACGACTTGGCTATGGCGAAGACGAGAACGCACAGCGCCAGTGCGGCTGTTGCCGCGAATTTGGTGCGCCGCAGGGCCGAAAGCTTGGCATTCGCGTCGCTACCGGTTCGCGAAGGGGTCATGGCCTGGGCCGATTGTGCCATGGTCGAGCTGCTCCTCGTCGGTTGCGGGCTAATCTAGTATCTCGTTTGCCCGAATGCCCGCCCTGTCCCGCGCGGTCACGGTTTTCTCCGGTCTTGCACATAAGTTGACGAGAATATTCACCTATTATGGCGCGCTAGTCTGGAATTATTCCAAGGTATGGGCCATATTCGATTCAACCTATTGCTTTGCGAGGACAAAATGCGGTTAACGCGCCAGACCAATTATGCCATGCGCATCCTGATGTATTGCGCGGCAAACGATGACCGGTTGAGCCGCATCCCCGAGATCGCCGCCGCTTATTCGGTGTCGGAACTGTTCCTGTTCAAGATCCTGCAGCCACTTGTCGAGCACAGTCTTGTCCAGACCGTGCGCGGCAGGAATGGAGGCGTCAAGCTTGGCCGGGCGGCCGAAGCCATCAGCCTGTTCGATGTCGTGCGCGTGACGGAAGAGAGCTTCGCCATGGCCGAATGCTTCGAGAACGACGCCGCAGAGTGCCCGCTGGTCGACAGCTGTGCGCTGAATTCGGCGTTGCGCGAGGCACTGAACGCGTTCTTCGCGGTGCTGGAGCGCTACACGATCGCCGATCTCGTGGCGGCGCGGCCGAATGTGCGCAACCTGCTCGGCATCGACATGCTGATGGAGCGCCGAGCCCCGGCTGCCTAACCGACTGACGATTGCGGCAGCACGAACGGCATGTTCCCGGCCGGCAGCACGCCGACCCGGAGCCGGCAGTCGAACACTTTTTCGATCAGGTCATCGCTCAGCACATCTTTAGGCGATCCGGTGGCGGCCAGCCGGCCGCGATGCATGACGAAGATCCGGTCTGCATACATGGCCGTCAGATTGAGGTCGTGCAGGATGGCGACCACGCCGCCGCCCCTTCTGGCGAAGTCGCGGGCAATGTTCATGATGATCAGCTGGTGCTTGATGTCGAGACTGGAAACCGGCTCGTCGAGGAACAGATAGCGCGGTTTGCCGTCGAGCACCGGCGCCCAGACCTGGCACAGCACGCGCGCAAGCTGGACGCGCTGCTGCTCGCCGCCGGAAAGCTCCTGGTAGAAACGTCCGGCAAAGCCGTCGAGATCGACGCGTGTAAGCGCCCGCTCCGGCAGCCGCGCATCCTCGCCCGGCAGGACGCCCGAGCGGCCGCTGACAAGGCCAAGCTTGACCACTTCTCGCACCGTGAACGGGAACGACAGCGTCGTCGCCTGCGGCAGCACCGCGCGCTGGACGGCGGTCTCGATCGGCTTCATCGCGCGGAGATCACGGCCATTGAGGGCGACGCGCCCGGTGTAGGCGAGTTCGCCGGAAAGCGCCTTGAGGAAGGTCGTCTTTCCCGAACCATTGGGGCCGACGATGGCGGCGATCTCACCGGCGCGCGCGTGGAAATCGACACCGCTGACGATGGGCTTGCCGGCGATATCAACCGAAACGTCCCTTGCCTCGATCATCCCAACTCTCGCAACTAAACGACTCACAGGTCGACTACGCCGCGCTTGCGCAGCAGGATCCAAAGGAAGAACGGCGCCCCGGCGATCGCGGTGACGATGCCGATCGGCAGTTCGGCCGGCGCCACGATGGTACGCGCGACCGCGTCTGCCAGAAGCAGCAATGAGGCGCCGAGCAGCGCCGACGCCGGCAGCAGATAGCGATTGTCCGGACCGATCAGCAGGCGCAGCAGATGCGGCACGACGATGCCGACGAAACCGATGCCTCCGCTGACGGCGACGGACGCGCCGACCGCCGCCGAGACACCGATGATGGCCGTGTATTTCAGCCGCTGCACCGGAATGCCGAGATGGCCGGCGGTCGCCTCGCCCAGCGCCAGCGCGTTGAGGCCGCGTGCCAGGAACGGCATCGCCGCCAGCGCCAGCACGATGATCGGCCCGACGGAGGCAATCTTCGCCCAGGTCGCACCGCCGAGCGATCCGAGTGACCAAAAGGTCAGGTCGCGCAACTGGCGATCGTCGGCCATGAAGATGAGGATGCCGGTCAGCGCCATGGCGAGCGCCGCCAGTGCGATGCCGGCGAGCAGCATGGTGGCGACCGAGGTTCGCCCCCGTCGAGTCGCGACCTGATAAAGCACCAGCGTCGTGGCGAGCCCGCCACAGAAGGCCGCCAGCGGCAGTGCAAGCGTGCCGAGCAAGGCTGTCACCGGAGCCAATATCGTGGCGCCGAGCACGATGACGACAACCGCGCCGAGGCTGGAGCCAGCCGAAACGCCAATGAGGCCGGGGTCGGCCAGCGGATTGCGGAACAACCCCTGCATGACCGCGCCGGAAACCGCGAGCGCCGCGCCGACCAGCATGCCGAGAATGATGCGCGGCAGGCGGATGTCGTAGACGATCAGGCTGTCGCGGGCACTCAAGGCGGCGTTATCAGGCACTGTGCCGAACAGCCAGCCGCCGATGACGCTGACGGCCGATGCGTCCGACGCCCCCGATGTCAGCGACAGAAAAACGGCAGCCGCGAGCCCCAGGCACAACAGAAGAATGACGATGCGGGCGCGGCCCGACCGGTCGCCTTCGGATTCGCTCGCCATCACCGGACCGGCGATCGATTGATCGACCATGATCTGCCTGCTCAATCCGTGACCTGCCCGCCATAAAGCGAGACAGCGAGGTCGTGGATGGCATCGGCCGTGCGTGGCCCGAAGCCGAGCAGATAGCCGCCATCGATGCGGATCAGCTTGCGCGCGGTTCCGGCCGGCGTCGAGGCGATCGACGGATTGCCGAACAATTCGTCGTCCGATACCGGAGGCCCGGCATTGCTCATCATCAGGATCACGTCCGGCCTGGCGGTGACAACAGCCTCGTCGGACATTTGCTTGTAGCCGGAAAAGCCCTCGACCGCGTTGACGCCGCCAGCCAGTTTGACCATGCCGTCGGCGGCGGTCTCGCTGCCGGCCGCCAGGATCTTGCCGCCCTGTATCGACAGCACGAAAAGGATGCGCTTGCGCTCCTTGATCGACGCCGTCTGCTGTTCGGCTGCCGTGAGCTTGGCGTCAAGCTCCTTGGCCAGCACCTCGGCCTTGGCGTCGACGCCGAGTGCCTCGCCGACGATGCGGACCTTCTCGAGGATGCCTTCGTGGCTATAGTGCTCGGGCACTTCGATGAACGGGATGCTCGTCTTCTTCAAGACATCGACGGCTTCCTTGGGACCGCTGCCGTGCAGCGCCAGGATGCCGGTCGGGTTTACCGACAGGACGCCTTCCGGCGAAAGGGCGCGCATATAGCCGACATCAGGCAGCGCGAGCGCCGCCTTCGGATACCGGCTGGTGGAATCGCGCGCCACCAGATGCTTCTCCTCGCCGAGCGCATAGACGATCTCGGTGATCGAGCCGCCAATGGCCGCTATCCTCGAAGGATCGGCAAACACGGCCGTGCCTTCGGCGGCGCTGACAGGTTGCAGCGCGACGAAAGCAAGGGACAGACCGATCGCCGGTGCCATTGCCGATCTTAAAACGGGCGCCAAGCCAAGGACAGGCGCCAGTCTGGAAAAGGAAACCATGGCTGTAGTCCTCAGGCTGCGGTCGGGCTTGGGATGCGCGGCAGGTTTTCCGCCAGGAATCGCCAGTCGTCACGCTCGCTTTCGCCTTCATGACGCTTGCCGAAGAACTGGATAATCATCTTGCCGTCGGCGTCATAGACCTCGAGCGAGGTGACATGACCGTCCTTGGTCGGCTTGCGCACGGCCCAGACCTCGTGGATGTGGTCGGTTCGCAGGTGCAGGTGGAAGGTTTCGTCCAGCACGTTGATCCACGGTCCCATCGGCTCGATCGATTTGACCGGGCCGGAATGGATCTGGATGCAGCCGCGGTTTCCCACAAAGCACATGATCGGCATCTCGCCCTCCGCGGCATGGTGGAACATGGCCCGGACAGCGTCATTGTCGAGCAGCCAGGCATAGTCCTGGCCGACCATTCGCACCGCCTGCCGGCGGCTGAGCTTCAGCGTCTTCAGCATGCCGAAGAATTGGTGCACGTCGGTCAGCCGGCTCCAGCGGTCGCGCAGGTCGTCGAGATTGGCGGTCGTTTCATCGCCATGGTTCTCGTCATCGGAGAATGGCCCTGAAATATCGACCGTCGGCTCCTGGTTGGACGATTCGAGCGCGGCGACCAGCGTCTGATAGGCGTAGAGGCTGGAGGCCGGCCGCAGATGCACCTTGTGCACGGCTTCGCCTGCCGCGTCGAAGAACTGCAGGCTGCGGCGGATCTCGTCGCCATCGCGCTTTTCCACGGCAAAGCCGTGTGCCCACACCTTCGGGAAGATGCGCAGATCGATGTTTTCGCCAAGCACCATGGCATTGTGGTTGCCGGTGACGACCTTGTCATAGACGCCGATCTTTTCGTGCACCGCGCTTTCATTGCGGGTCAGCGCCATGACCTCGCCGACGGCCTCGAGGCCGGTCAAAAGATCGTTGACGCGCGGCTCGATACGGATGACGCCATCGCCGCAATGCGCGGCGACCAGCTCGGCCTCCGAAATGCCGAGCTGGGCAGCCAGATCACGCTCGCGCGTCTTCGGATTGTCTGTCCGTGCCCGCCGGATTTCATGCGGGGCGGGTTTTACGCGCTGGTCCATGTCTCGGTCCCTATTGCCTTGCCTTACTTGTTGAGAATGAGCTTGCCCTGCCGGGTGATCTTCAGCCGGTAGAGCGCGCCATGATGCTCGATGCCGATCTCGTGCTCGCCTTGGAACAGGGTGTTGCTGGACAGGGTTCGTACCGCCAGCGGAACCCGGTCGAAACGGGCGGAGGCATCGTCGGAACGGCGGACGCGATAGCGAAAATCGTTGGGATTGTGGGTGTTCATCTGGATCGATCCCTTTCCTGTGCCGGGCGTCTGGCTAGGCGTTGCGTAATCCGATTCATATCTTGACTTGAATAGTCATGTTTACTAGTCAGTGCAATACCGGATTAAACGAGTCAAGATTTAAGACGCCGGACACGATCAAAAATGCCAGCCAGCCCCGGGCCAGCCAGCATGAAACCTGGATTTTGGAGTTGGGGCATGGGGTTGGTGAATTGGGAATGGCGCGGCCGGTCGGCGGCGAACGGCGCGGCGGCTTTGCTGGCAAGCGTGGCGGCGATTGCCTTGTCGGCGCAACTGGCCAACGCTCAGCAGGCGGCGGACCAGCAGACAGATCAAATGAAGAAGGCTGACGAGGCCGCACCAGCGGGCGCAACGCTGCTCGACAAGATCCTCGTCATCAGCCGCACCGGCGAGACGGCGATCGAATCGCTCGCCTCTGCCAGCCATGTCGATCAGGAACAGCTCGACCGCCGCATGGCGACGACGCCGAACGAGATGCTGCTCGGGGTGCCCGGTGTCGCGGCGCAGGCCGACGCAAGGCGCGTCGGCACCAGCATCAACATCCGCGGCCTGCAGGATTTCGGCCGCGTCGCGGTCATCGTCGACGGCGCCCGTCAGAACTTCCAGCGTTCCGACCACGGCACGCAGTCGACTTTCTACATCGACCCCGAGCTCGTCAAATCCGTCGACCTGATCCGCGGTCCGGTCGCCAACACCTATGGCTCGGGCGCCATTGGCGGCGTCGTCTTCTTCGACACCAAGGATGCCCAGGATTTCCTCAAGCCTGACGAGACATGGGCTGGTTCCGTCACGGGACGCTATGAGAGCAACGGCAAGGGCTGGACATCAAGTGCATCCGGCGCCTACCGCTTCAACGAGAACTGGGACGCGCTCGGCAACATCGTCTACCGCAACTATGACGACTACAAGGATGGCGGTGGCGACACCGTCAAGGGCACCGGCTTCGACGTGCTCAGCGGCCTGCTCAAGACCACCATCCGGCCGACAGACAACAGCGAGCTGAAGCTCGGCTGGGTCGGCTCAAGCGACGGCTGGAACGAGATCAGCGGCGGCGCGCCGGTGAATGACATCGACCTGAAGTCGAATACCTTCACGGCGCGCTACAACATCACGGACGAGGACAAGAGCTGGCTCGATCTCCACATCAACACCTCCTACAACAAGACCAACCTCGATCTGACCAGCCTTGTCCCGCAAAACCGGTTTGATCCGGTCACCGGTCTACCCGTTGTCTTGCCGGCAGGATCGAAGTCGACATTCGACGTCGGCACGACCGGTATCGACATCTGGAACACATCCCGCTTCGAAACGGGCGGCATCGCGCATGAGCTGACATATGGCGGCGACTGGGTCGGCGACAACGTCAAGACGGGCGGTGCGGCCGGCGGCGACAGCTTCTACACGCCGTCGGGCAAGCGCAACGTCTCCGGCGCCTATGTCCAGGACAAGCTCACCTGGGAGTGGCTCGAAGTCATCGCCGGGCTGCGCTACGACAGTTACAGCCTGAAGGACGATTCACACGAGACATCCGGTGACAGGGTGTCGCCTCGTATCACCGTCGGTGTTTCGCCGTTCGATTCGGCAGGCCTCGCGGGCCTTCAGTTCTATGGCACCTATGCGGAAGGCTATCGCTCGCCGTCGATCACCGAGACGCTGATCAGCGGCAATCACCCGGCAGGCGTCAGCTTCCCGTTCCTGCCCAATCCCAATCTGCGGCCCGAGACCGGCAAGACGACCGAATTCGGCATCAACTACAAGCAGAACGACATCATCGACGCTGGCGACGCGTTTCGTCTCAAGGCCGCGTATTTCAACAACGATGTCGATGACTATATCGATGGCGTGACGCTGTCGCCGTTCGATCCGACCAGCGGCTGCCCGTTTGGCCCAGGCATCCCGATCTGCTTCCAGTATCAGAATTTCGCCAAGGCCAAGATCAACGGCTTCGAGATGGAAGGCGTTTACGACGCGGCATGGGGCTATGCCGGACTTTCGGCCTCCATCATCAACGGTCACACGATCTCATATGAGGGCGACCGGGCAGATCTCGCCACCATCCCCTCCTCCCAGGTCACGGCACAGCTCGGCTTGCGCTTCCTGGAGGACAAACTGACCGTCGGTGGCGAAGTGCAGTACAATGGCAAGCCGAAGGGCAATGCGATGGCCAAGGACTACACGCTGGTCAATGCCTTCGCGAGCTATCAGGCGACCGACAATCTCAAGGTCGATTTCCGCGCCGACAATCTGTTCGATGTCAAATACGCCAACCCGCTCAACGGCGGCACGACGGTTGCGGTCTATGAGCCCGGCATCACGTTGAAGCTGGCGGCAACGATGCGGTTTGGAGGCTGACGACAATGACAAGCTTGACGACATCCCTTCGTCTGCTGACCTCGACGCTGGCGATGTCGCTTGCGATGGTTCCGGCGTGGGCACAAGAGTCCGCGCCGGTCCCCGCGCTGACCCTCGAACTCAACGGTGCGCAACCTTCCGACAAGGGTTGCCGCCTGACTTTCGTGGTCAACAACAATCTCGGCGCCGACCTGTCCAAGGCGGCGTTCGAGATCGACTTGTTCAACGAGGCCGGCGTCGTCGACCGGCTGACCGTGCTCGATTTCAAGGAAGTGCCGGCGGGCAAGACCAAGGTGACGCGTTTCGATCTGGCCGGCACCGAGTGCTCGAAAGTCAGCCGCGTGCTGATCAACAGCGCGACCGAATGCACCGGTACCGGCGTCGAACCGAATGCCTGCATGCGCAAGCTGAAGACGGGCACCAAGACCGGTATCGCTTTCGGCGTGTGAGGTGGGACTGCATCCCCCATTCACGCGAAACACAGTGGCGTGGCCTCTGGCCGGCTTCCGTGCGCTGTCCTTTGGACCAAGCGATCTTGATTTGACAATTTCGCTCTTGTCGCTGCAGGTCTCGCGGCGAGACATGCAGGATATCAGTCCCCTCCCCGAAGCCAGCGCCGAGCTGGCGGTAACGCTAACCGAGCCGCTTGCGCCACCGCGCCTGTCGGTTTGGAACCGCAAATGGACGGCGGCGGTTGTCATCTCCTGCGCTCTCCACGCCGCGGTGGCAGCGGCTTTTCTGATCTCGCCCTCAGGGACATCCAGTTTCCAGGACGCAATGCATGCGGAAGGCAGCGATCAGTCCGGCACCAATGTGGTCGGCAGCGCGCTGGATAAGGACCCCTTGGCAATAAATGTCGCGCTGGTGCCGAACCCGCAACCGACCAAACCAGAGCCGGCAAAGCCGGCCAAGCCGGCGCCGCCAACAGAACCTGCGCAGCCCGCCCGGGAAGCGGCGAAGCCGCCGCTCAAGCCTTTGCCGGAACCTGTCAAACAGCAGACGATCACCCCGGACATATTGGTGGCCGGCGCCCCACGCCCCGATGACCAGAGCGTGGCTCCCAAGACCGAAACGCCGGCACAGCCGACCGTTCAGCCCGAGAGCACCGAGGCGCCTGTGGCCGTTCCGGAGCAGCCGCCGATCCCCGGCGCCAGAGCAGCTCGGGCAGCTGCCCCAGCAGCTGCAAGCGAACCATACGAGAAGCGCGGCACAGCGGACGGCCGCGAAATAGAAGCGGCAATTGCCAGCAAAGGCAGAAAACAAACCGATGCCGGCAACGCGGCAACGTCTCGCTATAGTGGCGAGGTGGCCAACAAATTGGCTCGCGCCAATCGCCGCGTTTCGAAAGCCGCGCAATCGACAGCCCGCAACAACGCTATGGTGGCATTTGTGGTGCTGGCCAATGGAAACATCAGCGACTTGCAACTTGCCAAAAGCTCAGGCTCTCCGGAACTCGATCAATTCGCGTTGGAGCTGGTGCGAAAGCAGGCACCCTTCCCTCCCATTCCGCCGGAGACCGGAATGTTAAGCTGGCGGTTCAAAGCACCAATCGGCCCATTCTGAGTCTCCGTCGACCGTTATGCCATCCATTGATCGTCAAGCATGAAAGGAATCACGATGTACATCGCCATGAATCGCTTCAAGGTGCAGGCCGGCTCGGAGAGCGATTTCGAGGCCGTGTGGAAGAACCGCGACTCCAGCCTCGCGGAGATGAAGGGGTTTAGGGAATTCCATCTGCTGCGTGGCCCGGTCAACGAGACCGAAGGTTACACGCTGTTTGCGTCGCACACGGTGTGGGCGAGCCATGATGATTTTATCGCCTGGACCAAATCGGAGAATTTTCGGGCCGCCCACCGAAATGTCGGCACGACAAAGGTCCATTATCTCGGCCACCCTCAGTTCGAGGGGTTTTCGGTCGTCGAAGGCGCGTAATGCATGTCGCCCAAAAGTGGTCCCGGTTTTGGGACAACGACATGCATAAAAACAAAAGAGTTAGAGCCATTCATCGTTTCCACGAAACGGTGAATGGCTCTAACTCTGGCCGGGTCAGGCTCCGGCCAGCAGGCTCGCATTGCCCCCGGCAGCCGTCGTATCGACGCAGACGGCCCGCTCATGCGCATAGGCCGCAGGGTTCAGCACCTCGCTGACCAGCGGTACGATCGGGCCGGAGCGATCGGCGATGACCTTGCGAACGGTGCGCGCGGCCTCGGGCGTGCCGGAAAAGGCGACAACATCGACGCGCAGCGAACGCGCTTCGACCGGATCAGGGCGGCCGTCGATAGCTGCCAACGGCAGGCCCTTGCCGGTCAGCGGGGAGAGCGCCGCCGGGGCGCCGGGCGCCACGGCCAGCACCGCATTGCCGGCGGCGAGTGCCTGGATCGTCTGCGCGAGCAGCGTATCGCCATCGGGACCAAGGCATAGCACTCGTCCGCGTGGCGACAGCGAGAGCGTGTTGGCTTCGCCGGTCGGTCCCGGCAGGTCGACCTGGCCGAAGTCGATCCCGGAGGCAGCGCCAATGGCCGCGGCACCCTTGCCGCGCAGATGCTTCCTCAGAATGGCGATCCGGTCTGAGCGCGTCGACCAGCCGCCAAGTGTGGGATCAGGCAGATTATCGGCAAGTTCGGTCGCCGTCACCTTATGGCCATCCTGCACACGGGTTCCGGCCTCCGGCCCCTTGCGGAAGCGCCTGAGATAGTGCGGACCGCCGGCCTTGGGTCCGGTGCCGGACAGCCCCTCGCCGCCAAACGGCTGCGAACCGACCACGGCGCCGATCTGGTTGCGGTTGACATAGATGTTGCCGGCGTGGATGCCGTCGACGAAATGCTGCACGCGGCCCTCGATGCGAGTGTGCAGGCCGAAGGTCAGGCCATAGCCCTTGCGGTTGATGGCAGCGATGACCGCATCTATCTCGTCGGCGTCGAACGTGGCGACATGCAGTACCGGCCCGAACACCTCGCGCTCCATGTCCTCGATGCCCTTGACCCGGAAGACATGCGGCGCGACGAAGCGGCCGTCCTTGGGCGCTTCAAGCTTGGCGATCAGCCGGCCCTGCAGGCCCATCTTCGTGCAGTACTCGCGAATCGAGCTTTGCGCCTCGTCGTCGATGACAGGCCCGACATCGGTCGAAATCCGCCAGGGATCGCCGATATTGAGCGCTTCCATGGCGCCCTTCAGCATCTCCAGCATCTTCTTTTCGACGTCCTTCTGCACGTAGAGCACGCGCAGCGCCGAGCAGCGCTGGCCGGCACTCTGGAAGGCCGAGGCCAGGATGTCGCGCACCGCCTGTTCGGGCAGCGCGGTGGAATCGACGATCATGGCGTTGAGACCGCCGGTCTCGGCGATCAGCATGGCGTCGGGCGCGGCGGTCTCGGCCAGTTGTTTCTCGATCAGCTTCGCGACCTCGGTCGAGCCGGTGAAGCAGACGCCGGCAATGCGCGGATCGGCGGTGAGTGGCCCGCCGACCGACGGGCCGTCGCCGGGCAGAAGCTGAATGACGTCTTGCGGCACGCCGGCCTCGCGCAGCAGCTCGACGGCGCGGAAGGCGATCAGCGGCGTCTGCTCGGCCGGCTTGGCGATCACCGAATTGCCGGTGACAAGTGCTGCGGCGATCTGGCCGGTGAAGATGGCGAGCGGGAAGTTCCACGGTGAAATGCAGACTATGGCGCCCCGCGCTTGCGTGCCCGCCTCCGCATTGGCCGCCTCAGTGGCGTAGTAGCGCAGGAAGTCGACGGCCTCGCGCACCTCGGCGACGCCGTCGGCCAGCGATTTGCCGGCCTCGCGGGTGGCGAGTGCAAAGAACTCGACGGCATTCGTCTCGTAGAGATCGGCGGCGCGGTTGAGGATCGCGGCGCGCTCGGTCACGGGACGTTTCGCCCAGGCCGGCTGCGCTTCCACCGCAAAGCGTACGGCGGTCGCCACCTGCTTGGCGGCGGCTTCGCTGACGGTGCCGACCACTTCGGAAGGCTTTGCCGGGTTGACGATCGGGCGCTGCTTGCCATAGCCGGCAGCCCGCGTGATCGGCTTGGCATGCCAGCGGTCGGGACCAGCGAATGCAGCCCTGGCCTTGTCGATCGCCGCCAGCGTCACCGTGTCGGTGATGTCAAAGCCCTTCGAGTTGCGGCGGCCGGCGCCAAAAATCTGGGACGGCCGGGGAATCGCGGGGTTGGCGGCGGGGCCTTGGCTTTCGACGGTTTCGAGCGGATCGCGGGCAATGTCCTCCGGCTCGACGTCCTCGTCGGTGAGTTGGTGCACGAAGGAGGAGTTGGCACCGTTCTCCAGCAGTCGGCGGACCAGGTAGGCGAGCAGATCGGAATGCGCACCGACCGGTGCATAGATGCGGCAGCGCGTGCCTTCGGCCCGGCGCACCGTCTCGTGCAGAGCCTCGCCCATGCCGTGCAGGCGCTGGAACTCGAAGGTATCGCGATTGTCCGCCATCGACAGAATGGCGGCGACGGTGTGGGCATTATGGGTGGCGAATTGCGGATAGATGCGGTCGGTCATGCCAAGCAGTTTTTTCGCGCAAGCGATATAGGAGACATCGGTGTTGGCCTTGCGCGTGAAAACGGGGTAGCCGGTCAGCCCCAGCGCTTGTGCCCGCTTGATCTCGGTGTCCCAATAGGCGCCCTTGACCAGCCGCACCATGATGTTGCGGTCGTATTTCCTGGCCAATGCGTAGAGCCAGTCGATGGCGTAGGCCGCGCGTGGCCCATACGCTTGCACCACCACACCAAAACCGTTCCAGCCGGCGAGTTCCGGCTCGGCCAGCACCCGCTCGATGACGTCGAGCGACAGATCGAGGCGATCCGCCTCCTCGGCATCGATGTTGAGACCCATGCGCGAATGCCGCGCGGCAAGCGCCAGCGACAGCAGACGCTCGGCCATCACAGGCAGCATCTCGTCCTTCTGCGCCACCTCATAGCGCGGATGCAGCGCCGACAGCTTGACTGAGATGCCGTGGTTCTGGCGGATATCAGGGCCATTGGAACCGGCGTCGAGCGAGGAAATCGCGTCGGCATAGGCCTTGTGATAACGCAAGGCGTCGGCCTCGGTGCGAGCCGCCTCGCCCAGCATGTCGAAGGAATAGAGATAGCCCTTCTGCGTCATCGGCCGGCCGCGCTTGACGGCTTCAGCGATGGTGCGGCCGAGCACGAACTGCTCGCCCATCTCGCGCATGGCGGCGGCCACCGCCTTGCGGATGACCGGCTCGCCCAACCGCCGCACCATGGAGCGCAGCGTGCCTTCGATGCCGCCCTCGCCTTCGTCAAGCACACGGCCGGTCAGCATCAGCGCCCAGGTCGAGGCGTTGACGAAAATGGAGCTCGAGCCGCCCGAATGCGCCGACCAGTCGTGCGGCGCTATCTTGTCGGCGATGAGGTCGTCCATCGTCTCGGTGTCGGGCACGCGCAACAACGCCTCGGCCAGGCACATCAGCGCCACGCCTTCCTTGGTGGAAAGTCCATAGGCAGAGAGGAAGACTTCCATCAGCCTTGGATCCGACGATCCGCGCACCGCCCGCACCAGATCGGCGGCGCGGGCCGAGATCGCCTTGCGGTCTTTCGCGGAAAGCCCTGTCGCTTCGGCCAGCCGCTTCACGGCCTCGTCTTCGTCGGGCAGGTAGTTGGCGCGGATCTGCTGGCGGATGGCATCGAGCGATGGCATGGCGGTTCCGTGGATCGAACAAAGGGGATCGGGCCGGCGGTCACCGGACCGAATGGCGCAAGCTAGCACAAGTTCGAAATTTCAGCCGGTCCAAAGAAATCGACACTGCAGCTCATTTGCCCTATCTTGAGCGCCTGGAAATTGACATATGGACTGCATCCTCGGTGACAGAAGACCAATTGGACCGCATCGACAGGAATATCCTGGCGGCGCTGGCAAGCGATGGCCGGCTTTCCATGTCAGAACTGGCCGCAAAGGTCGGCCTGTCGAAGACGCCCGTCCAGGCACGGGTGAAGCGGCTGGAAAAGGAAGGCTACATCAGGGGCTACCAGGCGATCATCGACCGCGAGCGTATGGGCGAAGGCCATGTCGCCTTCGTCCAGGTGAAATTGTCCGACACCCGATCCGCCGCGCTCGACGCCTTCAACCGATCCGTGCAGGCCGTGCCGGAGATCGAACAATGCCACATGATGGCGTCGAGCTTCGATTATCTGCTGAAAGTCCGCACCCGGGATATCGCCGCCTACCGCCGCGTCTTGGGCGAGCGCATTTCTGCCCTGCCCCACGTCGCCCAGACCTCGACCTTCGTGGCAATGGAGACGGTCAAGGATCGGTAGAGTTCAATGACCGGTGCGCGACTTCGGCTTCCCAGGTTCGAAGCTGATGCGGAGTTTCGAGCCGGTCGCCTTGGCGAAACGTTGCAACGTTCGGGTCGAAGGCATGTTTCGACCACTCTCCAAACGAGCGATTACGGCCTGTGTCGTCCCCATCGCGGCGGCGACCTCTTCCTGCGTCATGTCAGCTTCACCCCGGGCCTTAATCAAAGCTGCGGCGATTGCGAACTCCTCCTCCAAGGCTTCGTATTCGGCAACGAATTCCGGGTCCTTGAACCATTCCTTGGCAACGTCCTCAACGGAGATTGTTTTCCGGCTCATAGAACCTCCTTCGCTCGCTTAAGAGCCAACTCGATCTCGTTTCGTGGAGTCTTCTGCGTCTTCTTGGCGAACACTCGCACCACCACCACACGGCGTTCTGCCGCGGTCACATAGACTGCACGAGCAATGCCATCCCGGCCCTTCATGCGCATTTCCCAAAGCCTGCCTTCCAAATGCTTGACATATGGCTCGTGGACTTTCTGCAACCCGTGCGCCTCGATTAAACGCGATATCCGCAGAAAGCTGGCCAAGATATCTTTCGGTTGAGCCTCAAGCTCCCGTCTTACCTCGGTATTGAGAAATACGACCGACCAGCTCATTGATCGAAATATATCTTTTTTGCAATATCTTTCAATTGCCGATATCGTTGGCAGCTTTAATCCGAAAGCGTCTTCAAAAACGCCACTAGCGCCGCGCGTTCGCGGTCCGACAGCTCCAGCGGATGAACTTCGGACGTTCCCTCCACGCTAGGGGCTGCCTTGGCGTAGTGCGCCACCACTTCATCGAGCGACGAAAACTGCCCGGCATGCATATAGGGCGGCCGCGTTGCTGCTCCGCGCAGCGACGGCGTCTTGTAGGCGCGGATGAGTTGCGGCGCATCCTTGACCATGAAGCGCAACTCACCGCAGGCGCCGGCGTCGCCATCGCGATAGGCGCCGAAGCAGTTGAACGGGTCGGCTTCGACTTGGCGCACGGCATCGATGCGGCCGCGGTCCGGCGGCAGGCCCGCAACGGGCGGCACGCCGGTGTTGTGAAAACTGTTGTCGGTGAAGCGCGGGCCGTTGTGGCAGGTCACGCAGTTGGCCTTGCCGATGAACAGTTTCAGCCCAAGGATTTCCTCCTTCGAGAAGACGGCATCGCCCTTCGGCCCGGCGCCGGTGACGAGGTCCAGCGCAAACCGATCGAAGCGCATCGGCGCCGGCTCGATCGACCGTTCGAAAGCGGCGATCGCCTTGCCGATATTGGCAAAGACGCCGTTGATGGCGTCACGCTGCGCACCGCTCATCGCGTCCCAGGCAGCCTTCTCAGCATCGTTTCCAAGCGGGCTGGCATTCGCCGGCATGCCGGAAAAATCGGGGAGCGGCCCGAAGATGCGCTCATAGCGTTCGCCGAAGCGCGCCTTGATGTAATGGGCGTAGGCGGTGCGGTTTCCTGCCTGCTCCAGCGGGTTTTCGAGCGGCGTCAACGCTTGCGCCCACAGGCTGTCGCGGCGGCCATCCCAGAAGAACCAGGGATCGCGCGCCACTCCGGCCAGCGGCATGGTGCGCCGGTTGGTGTGGCCGACGCCGACGGCTTGTGGCAGGTCGTCCTGGAATTGCCGGTCGATCTTGTGGCAGGTCGAACAGGATACCGTGCCGTCACGGCTCATGCCCTGATCGAAGAACAGCGTCGAACCGAGTGCTGCGGCGGCCGGCACGTCGGCAAAGCGATTGGTGGTGTCGGGTTTCAGCGGCGGCAGTGCCGACAGTGCCAGCGAGACGATGGTCTTCTTCTCGGCGTCGGAAAAGTCAGGCTTGCCGCAACCGGCAAGGATAACGGCAACCATCAGCGCCAGAAAACGTGAAAGCCGCCTCATTTCTTGCTCACAGCACCACGTTGAAGAGCACGGTGTCGGAACCGGCGGTGGCCGAAATGGCGAAATGCAGCTGCCACCAGCCGCTCATGGTGAATTTTATCCCTTCGATCCGATAACGGCCGTCGCCGAGATAGTCGGTCGCCTGCGGGCTGGTCGGCAGGCCGTGACTGTGCAGCGGCATGCCGCCGGAGATCGTGATAGCGGCCCCCTCGACCGGAGCTCCAGCCTTTGTCTTCAGCGTTAGTAGCCAGGATTGCAGTTGGCCTTGCCGCACAACGCCCCGCTCCGGCAAAAAACTCGCCACGAACAGACCGTTGTCGGTGTTCTTCGTCCGCGAAATATCGGGGCCGGCAGAATGCGACGACCGCGGCGCCGTCAGATAGACGACCGCGAGAATGCCGACCAGCAAGGCAGCCAGACCAAGACCTGCCAAGAGATAGCGCCATATCGATGCCAAACCGTTTCCTCTTCTGCGGACAACGCTCTGTCGGACGGATCGCATCCCGCCAGCTGTGGGAAAACGCCATGGCGGAAAAAACCCTGCTTGCCAAGCATGGCGCTGCCGATGGCAAAAAGCTACAGCACCGAGATCACTGGAGGATTGCAGATGGCGGGAAACGGCGTCGCCTCGATCGGCGAATGCATGCTCGAATTGTCGGGCCAGACGGGACCGAACTGGCGCATGGGCTTTGCCGGCGACACGTTCAACACGCTGTGGGCGCTGCACGCGTTGAGCACTGAGCGGCCGGCAACCTATGTCTCGGCCTTCGGCGACGATCCGTTCTCGCAAGGCCAGATCGTTTTCTTCGCCGAAAACGGCATCGGCATCGGTTCTAGCCCGGTCATAGCGGGCGCGCGGCCTGGCCTCTATGCCATCACGCTCACCGGGGCCGAGCGTTCCTTCACTTATTGGCGTGGCGATGCCGCCGCGCGGCAGCTCGCCTCGGACCCGGTTGCACTGTCGAAAAACCTGGAAAATCAGGCGCTTGTCTATTTCAGCGGAATCACTTTGGCAATTCTGGACGATACCGCCCGCGCCACGTTGCTGGCGGCCGTCGCCAAGGCGCGCTCAGCCGGCTCGACAATCGCCTTCGACCCCAACTATCGGCCGCGGCTCTGGCGCAATCGCGAGGAGGCGCAGGCAGCGATCCTCGAAGCTCTTGCCGTCACCGACATTGCACTGCCGACCTTCCCCGACGAGCAGATGCTGTTCGGCGATGCAACACCGCAAGCGACCGCGGGGCGGCTCGGGCAACTGGTCGGCGAGGTCGTCGTCAAGAATGGCGAAGCGCCGGCTCTGATTGCTCAGGGAGAAACGCTGCGCGAGGTCCCGGCGATCCATGTCGCCGACCCCGTCGATACGACCGGCGCCGGTGATTCTTTCAACGGCGGCTACCTTGCGGCTCGACTTGCCGGCCACGACCCGCTGGAAGCCGCGCGCCGTGCCCATCGCGTCGCCGCCGCCGTGGTGCAGGTGCGCGGCGCGCTAGCGCCGTTCGACATGCTGCGAGCGGCTTTCGAAGGCTAAGCTAAGGTCTGTCGCGATTCAGGTCAGGCCGGCCTCACCTGAATATCGGCGGACCTTAAGGCAGCCGGAAACGATATTCAGTCACATGATGGTAGATCGCGCCCGGCCACAGCGTTGCCTGCGGGAAATAGGGCCGGTTCGGCGCATCCGGCCATATCTGCGGCTCCAGGCAGAAACCGCAAAAGGCCTTGTAGCTGCGCCCTTCCAGTCCGGTGCGCGGCGTCACATACTGACCCGTATAAAGCTGAACGCCGGGCTCGGTGGTCCAGACCTCCATCTCGACACCGGAACTGGCGCCTTGAACCCATGCCGCCTGCTTGAGGGGTCCACGTGACGAGGCGAGGCAAAAATTCTGGTCATAGGGCAGTTGCTCGCCCTCGGTCTCCATGCGTAGCAGCCGCGCCTGGCGGAAATCGAACGGCGTGCCGTCAACCGGCTTGACTACCCCTGTCGGGATCATGTCGCCATCGACCGGCAGATAGGCACCGGCATTCAGCATCATCCTGTGGTCGAGAATGTCGGAAGCGCCACCATCATCCAGGTTGAAATAGGAATGCTGGGTGAGGTTGCACAGCGTCGGCTCCTCGCAGGTGGCGGTCAGCTCGACGCTGAGCGTGCCCGGAATCTTCAGCCGATAGGTGCAGGTGACGTCGAGCGCGCCGGGAAAGCCCATCGTGCCATCGGGGTCATGCAGCGTCAGCGTGACGAAATCCCTGCCATGCAGCGAAACCGCCCACGGCCTGTGAGAATAGCCCTGCGAGCCACCATGCAACGTATGCTTACCGAGGAAATTTTGCTCGGTCTGATAGCGACTGCCGGCGATGGTGAAACGGCCGTCGCGGATGCGGTTGGCATAGCGGCCGACGACCGCGCCGAAGAAGGCCGTATCGGTCTCATAGTATCCCAGATTGTCATAGCCGAGCACCAGCGGCGCATCGTGCCCAGTCAGGCGCAGATCCTGGATGATCGCCCCCAGGCCGATGATGTTGGCGGTGATACCGCCGCCCCTGATCGTGAAGCGACGCACCGCCTCGCCTGCCTGCGTCGTACCGAAAACCTCGCCGTCCTTCATCGCCATGCCCGCAAATGCCAGTTGATCCAGTCGGCTGGTTTTTCCACGCAAGATGGGCAGGCCATTGGCCTCCCCATCTCAGGTAGCTAATCAGAGGCCGAGGCCGCCGATGCAGACATATTTGGTGTCGAGGTAATCCTCGATGCCCTGATGCCCGCCTTCCTTGCCGAGACCCGATTCCTTGACGCCGCCGAACGGTGCCTCCGGCGTGGTGATAAGGCCTTCATTGACACCGACCATGCCGTATCTGAGCCCTTCCATGACGCGGAAGGCGCGGCCGAGATCGCCGGTGTAAAAATAGCAGGCGAGGCCGAATTCGGTGTCGTTGGCGAGCGAGATGGCTTCCTCTTCGGTCTCGAACTTGAACACCGGTGCTACGGGGCCAAAGATCTCTTCCTTCATGAAGCGCATCTTGGGTGTCGCGTTGGCGATGACCGTCGGCTGGAAGAACGAACCGCCAAGCGCATGGCGCTTGCCACCGGCGACGACCTTGCCGCCCTTGGAAGTCGCGTCGGCGATCAGTTCCTCGACCTTCTCGACCGCCTTCTCGTCGATCAGCGGTCCCTGCTGCACGCCGTCCTCGAGCCCGGAACCGACCTTAAGCCCGTCGCTGGCGGCGGCGAGCTTCTCGACGAACTTGTCATAGACACCAGCCTGGACCAGGAAGCGGTTGGTGCAAACGCAGGTCTGGCCGGAATTGCGATACTTGGCGGTGATCGCACCGGCGACCGCACGCTCGAGGTCGGCGTCGTCGAAGACGATGAACGGCGCGTTGCCGCCGAGCTCCATCGACACCTTCTTGACGGTGACGGACGACTTCTGAATGAGCAGCTTGCCGACCTCGGTCGAGCCGGTGAAGGTGATCTTCGACACCAGCGGATTTGCGCAGATCTCGTCGCCGATCTCGCTGGCCGAGCCGGTCAGGATGTTGATGACACCCTTGGGGAAGCCGACTTCCTCGGCGAGCGCGCCCCAGGCAAGGCCCGAGTAAGGCGTCTGCGAGGCGGGCTTTACGACTGCGGTGCAGCCGGCGGCGAGCGCCGGGCCGAGCTTGCGGGCCAGCATCGAGGACGGGAAATTCCACGGGGTGATGGCGGCGATGACGCCGACCGGTTCCTTGGTGACGAGGATGCGGCGATCCGCCCATGGCGACGGTACGACGTCGCCATAGGTGCGGCGGCCTTCCTCGGCGAACCAAAGGATGTAGGACGCGGCCGAGCCGATCTCGCCCTTCGATTCGAACAGCGACTTACCCTGCTCGATGGTCAGCAACTCGGCCAGCACATGCTGATTGTCCATCATCGCGTCGTGCAGCTTGCGCAGCAGCTTCGAGCGCTCGAGCGCGGTCGTCTTGCGCCACGACTTGAAGGCGGCATCGGCGGCTTCGATGGCGCGGCGGGTCTCGGCCTTACCCGACTTCGGTACGGTACCGATCTTGAGGCCGGTGGCCGGATTGTTGACGTCGACCGTCTGGCCACTGTCGGCCTGCACCCATTCGCCATTGATGAGATTGGCCTGCCGCATGAAATGGCTGGTTTTCTGAAGCATGGTCTATCCTCCGTTCGGCGCGCTGACGGCCGGTCTGTGAAGTCCTCGGTGAGCGTGCGCCATGGACTGGGGCCGGCACGCCGGAGCCACTGCTCTTTACCTAGGGCAAGGCCCGCAAGCAATCGCTACATGGCATATAGGGGTTGGACCAGCCCGAGGCGAGAGCAGGCCGGTGTGCATCCTGACCTATCAGAAAACGTGGAGCACCACCGTCAGCCAAAAAGCGGTGGTGACGGCGGCGCAGGCGGTGGCGATGGTCATCTGGTTCGACGCCAGCGCCTGGCCGGTGTTGAACTGCACCGCGATCAGATAGGAATTGACGCCGGATGGCATCGCGGCCACCATCACCGCCACCTTGGCGGTCAAGGGCGGCAGGCCGAGCAACCAGACGAAGGCGAGGACCAGCGCCGGCATCAGGAACAGCTTCAGCGCCGAAAGCACCAGCGCCGGCCTGACATTGCCCGAAATGCCGAAGCGGCGCAGGCTGAGCCCCATGGCGAACAACGCCACCGGCCCCGCCGTACCGGCCAGCGCATCGACCAGGCGCATGGCGACATCAGGCAGCGGGGCACCGGTGATGCGCCATGCAAGCCCTGCCAGAATGCCAATGATCAACGGATTCATGAAAAGCCGCTTGAGGAAGCTATGGATAACGCGCAAGGGATGCACCGGATCGCCGCTGGCGCGGCCGAAGGCTTCGAACAACACGATCGAGGCCATCAGCATGATCGGCAGATGCACCGAAACCAGCAAGGACAGCACTTCAAAACCATCCGCTCCGAATATGCCGAGGATAAAGGGAGCGCCGAGCAGCACGATATTGGAAAAGGCCGATGAAACTCCGCCGACGACGCCGGCGCGTGCATCTCGCCCAAATATCCGCGTGGTGACGAGATGGCCGGCGGCCCAGGTGATTGCCACGGCCGCGAAATAGGCGCCCCACAGCGACCAAGGTGCCACTCCGTGGAAATCCGCGTTCACCATGGTCTGGAACAACAGCAGCGGCATCGCTACGCTTACCGCGAAATCGGCTATGCCCTCGCCGCTCGCCGGCTTCAGATAGCCGGTGAACCCGGCGAGGTAGCCGAGCGCGACAAGGCTGAAGACGAAAAGGACGGTTTCGGTGAGCGGAGACATTTTTCCCGTGATAGGCGAGCCACGCTCGCGGCGCAATCGCGCCCGAATTTGATCATGCCCGAATTTGATCATGCCCGAATTTGATCATGGTAGACTGGCAGCATTGTAGAGGGTTTGGATCATCAGGGCGGACACCTAACGACAAATGGCCTTTGTCGAAACCTTGAAGCGCAATCTTTTGCGGCAGGCGTGGCTGACGGCTTTCGTCGCCGCACTGATTTGCCTTGCCGTGACGGCGCTTGCTATAGCCGAAACCAAAAGCCTCAAGGGCGTGGCGCTGATCATCGGCCAGTCGAAATACGAGCACATAGCCGCGCTGCCCAACCCGGCCAATGACGCCCGCGACATGGCCAAGATGCTGACCGATCTCGGCTTCGATGCCCGCAGCGTCACCGATCGCGACGCCGCGAAGCTGAAGCGCGACCTGGAGCGCTTCTCGGAAGATGCCGAAGGCGCCAATGTCGCCTTCATCTATTATTCCGGCCACGGCATCGAGGCCGGCGGCGAGAACTATCTGGTTCCAGTCGATGCCGACGTATCGTCCCTCGGAGATGCCAACCAGGCGCTTGTGCCGATTTCCGCCGTCATGGACGCGCTGAAAGCGACCGTGCCTGTGACGATCGTGCTGCTCGATGCCTGCCGCACCAATCCGTTCCCCGCGGATGCCGTGGTGCGGCGCGCGCCGACCGCCTCCGCCTCGCCGATTGGTGCCGGCGGTCTGGAGCCGGTACGCGGCGCCAAGGCGCTCGGCAATACGCCGGCGGCCGATGCGAGCCTGGGCACCGTGGTCGGCTTCGCCGCCGAGCCGGGCCGTCCAGCGCTCGATGGCACCGCCGGCGAAAACAGCCCTTACGCGTCCGCCCTGCTGCGCCACCTCGCGGCGATGAAGGGCACCGAGTTCGGCTCGGTCATGCGCATGGTGACCGAGGAGGTCTATCTCGACACCAAGGCAAAGCAGCGCCCCTGGGTCAATGAAAGCCTGCGCCGACTGCTCTATTTCGGCGTCGCGCCAGCGGAGCCGACCGGCGACGACGGGCTGATCACGGGCGAGCGCCGCCAGCTGCTCTTGACCATTTCCGAGCTGCCCGACCCGAAACGGGCGCAAGTGGAACTGGCCTCGCTGCAGGAAGGCGTGTCGCTCGATGCACTCTATGGCGTGCTGAAGGCGCTCGGCACGGAAAAGATCCCCGAAGATCCAACTGATCTGCAAAAGGTGCTTGACACCCAGGCCGAGCGCCTGAAGAAGATGATGTCCGAGCGCGCCGCGCTGCGCACCGACGATCCGGAGATCAAGCGCCTGGTCGCCTCCGCCGACAAAGCGATCGGCCAGGGCGCCATCGTGACGGCACGCACATTCCTCGACGACGCGGTCGGCCGGGTCGAGCAGACGATCGATGCGGTCGATGAAGCCGAGGATCTCGTCAAGCAGAAGCGTCTTGCCGATGCCGCGATCTACGCCAGACGCGCCGATGCCTCGGGGCTGGTCTTCGACTACAGATCCGCCGCCGCCGATTATGCCAAGGCTTTCTCGCTGGCCGAAAAATGGGACGACAAACTGCGCTGGAACTACAAAAACCAGGAGGCCGAGGCGCTGAACGCTTACGGCTACGCCACCGGTGACCTGGATGCGCTGCAAAATTCCATCGAGGCCTATCGCACCATCCTGAACTTCATCCCCAATGGCGAACAGAATCGCGACTGGGCGATCACCCGCAACAACATGGCGGTTGTGCTGCAGACCATCGGCGAGCGCGAGACGGAGACCGCGCGCCTTGAAGAGGCAGCGCGGATCTTTCGCGATTCCCTTGTCGTGTTCGAGCGTGAGAAGGACGATCTCAACTGGGCCGCCGCGCAGAACAACCTGGCCAATGTGCTGTTGAAAATCGGCGAACGCGAGAGCGATCCTAAGCGCCTGAATGAAGCAGTGGTGGCGATGCGAGCCACCCTTGAGAAGCGCCCGCGCGACAAGGTGCCGCTCGACTGGGCGGCTTCGCAAAACAACCTCGGCCTGGCGCTCTATGCACTGTCCGAGCGTGAGGCCGCCGGCGAGCATCTGACGCAAGCCGAAGCCGCCTACCGGCTGGCGCTTGAGGAATACACGCGCGAAAAAGCACCGGTGGAATGGGCGATGGTCGAGAACAATCTCGGCAACACGCTTGTGTCGCTTGGCATCCAGCTCAACGACAACGCAACCATCAACGAGGCGGCCGACGCCTTCCGGGCCGCGCTAGAGGTGCGAACCCGTGAAACCTTCCCGGTCTCGTGGGCAACCAGCCGGCTCAACCTCGGCAACGCGCTAAGCGGTGTCGCCCGCTTCGATATGGGAACCGGCGCGCTCGAAGAGGCGGCGGCGGCCTACGACGATGCACTGACGGTGTTTACCCGGCAGCGTTTCCCGATGGACTGGGCGTCGGCGCAGAACAATCTCGGTTCGATCTACCAGACGCTTGGCCAGCGCACCCAAGACACGGCCAGGCTCGAGCAATCGGTGAGCGCCTTCCAGGCCGCGCGGCGGGTCTATGTCAGGCGAAAATTCCCGCTCGACTGGGCAATGAGCCACTACAATCTGGGCAACACGCTGCAGCTTCTCGGCGGTGTGACCGACAAGCCGGAACATTACGGCGAGGCCATCGCCGCCTACCGCGATGCGTTGCGCGAGTACAAGCGCGAGACGAACCCGCGGCAATGGGCGCTGAGTGAGGCCGGTCTCGGTTCGGCGCTGCACTGGCTGAGCATGAGCGATGCCAATCCCAAAACCCTGCAGGATTCAATCGCGGCCCGGCGGGCAGCGCTTGAGGTGCTGACTATCGAAGCAGCCCCCATAGATTGGGCCAACGCTCAGAACGGCATAGGCATGAGTCTTCTCAACCTCGGCAATCTCGAACGCACCGATAAATACCTCAATGACGCAGAGGCAGCCTTCACGGCGACGCTGAAGGTATTCACCCGCGAGAGTCAGCCCTTGCAGTGGGCCTTCGAACAGAACAACCTCGGCGACGTCCATTGGAACCACGCCAGTTACGGCGCGGGTAAGCCGGAATATCTGAAAGCCATCGAATTCTTCGAGAACGCCAAGCGGGGGTTTACCGAAGCCGGCTACACGATGCCCATTCCGTTGACCGACCAGAAAATCGATCTGGCGAAGAAGCAGATGGCCAAGAAGTAGGGCTCCGCCCGACCGCGCCTTGTCTTTCGGATGGCTTTACGTCCCTATATGTCCGGTCACCGGAACCCATTGCCGGGAACCGGAGAAGGATAGCCTATGATTCGATTTGTGCTGGCTTTGCTTCTGCTGGCCATCCCGGCCGCAGCCCACGCCACCGACGCCGGCTGGGCGCTATTACGCGACGGCGGCCACGTCGTGCTGCTGCGTCATGCCATGGTCACCGGCACCACCGATCCGGTCAATTTCGACATCGACAGCTGTACCACCCAGGTCAACCTGTCGGCGCGCGGCAAGCAGCAGGCGAGCAAGATTGGCGCCTTGTTCGCTGCTCGTGCGGCACCCATCGAGCGCGTGCTGTCCAGCCGCTACTGCCGCTGCCTCGACACTGCCCGCATCGCTTTCGAGGCCGAACCGAAGCTGTTTGCGCCGCTTGACCTCCTGAAGGGCGACGAGACGCAAAAAGCCGCTCAGATCGCAGCGATCCTGAAGGAGATCCGCGACTATTCCGGCTCCGACAATCTGGTCATGGTCACCCATCTGGAAAATATCCAGGCCCTGACCGGCGTTTCGCCCCGCGAAGGCGAGGCCGTGGTCGTAG
The DNA here is from genome assembly GCF_040318045.1 of Mesorhizobium sp. M1338. NCBI lineage: Bacteria > Pseudomonadati > Pseudomonadota > Alphaproteobacteria > Hyphomicrobiales > Phyllobacteriaceae > Mesorhizobium > Mesorhizobium sp. M1338. Next base: position 48,737 of record NZ_JAMYLL010000011.1, read on the forward strand.
AGCCGCAGGGCGACGGCCTGCGCGTACTCGGCCGCGTCACCTTCTGAAGTTTCGACGATCCCTTCAGCATTGGATCGGTGTTGCCGAAATGCCACCATTGAAAAAAGCCGCAAATCCGCCGCGACAATGCCGCTTGCGACAACCCGTCGCAGGGGCTATAGGCGCGCTCCCGGTCACGAGAACCGAAGCGAGCACAACGGTTGGGAGCTTTCGTCTCCGCCCGTGCAGGCGGCTTTGCCGCGCTGTATACGGCGCCGCTTTGGGGATTGGGATCGCGGATGTAGCTCAGCGGGAGAGCGCCGGATTTGGGTCCGGAGGTCGGGGGTTCAATTCCCTTCATCTGCACCACGGATAGCTCAGTTGGGTAGAGCATCAGATCGAGAATCTGACTGTCGAAGGTTCGATCCCTTCTCCATTGGCCTGATAAGCCAGCACCTTGCCAGGTGTTATCTGAAAAACGGTCCGGGGGCTGGAATGCGAAAGACTGGACGGATGGCCCAAGCCCTCGGGCACGGATCATCCCGAAAGTCTGACGCCATCGGCTCGCGGCCAGGCCCGCGGTGACGATCAAGGCGCAGTTTAGCCGGCAAAGGAAGCTTCGGCTTCCGGCGCCCGCCTCGCTGCCCCGCGATCCACTCCCGAAGGTCCGCCACGGATTGATGCCACCCAGTCCCCGGATCATTCGTGCCCGGACGATGAGGCAAGACGACGATGTGAAACGAGAAACGAAGGGAAGATCGACGCATGACTTGACGCCTCGCATGGGGCCATGCCCGACCGGAGTAAGACAATGACTGTTCTCGACAAGGTTCTTGGACGCGAGCGCGTCCTCGTAAGGGAAAACGAACGTGCCCTCACCCTCCACAAGGGTGAGATCAAGGCTGTCCTGATACCCGGCGAACATTGGCTCGCCAACCGGCGCGGCAGCCTTGAAGTGTCCCGGCACGATCTGAAGAACCCGGAATTCGTTTCGGCATACGAGAAGGCGTTGTTCGAGAAGCTCCCGGATGTGGCCGCGCGTCATTTCACCGTGGTTCGCACCGGGCGAACGGACGTTGCGGTCATCGAGCGTGACGGCAATTTGCACGCCGTTCTGGCGCCGGATCGCAAGCTCGTGCTGTGGACGGATGCCGGCCCGTGGAAGGTGACGCTGATCGACACATCGGTCGATCTCGCGATCGACGCGGCGGTCATGCGCCGGCTCGGCCAGGCGCGGAAAGCGGAATTGATGTCCGTCCATCCGGTCGTCGACGGTCAGGCCGGACTGCTCTTCATCGATGGTGTCCTGGTCAGGACGCTGACGGCGGGCGTGCATGGCTTCTGGAACGTCGGACGCATGGTGCAGATCAAGGTCGTCGACCTCAAGCGCCAGTCGCTCGACGTTGCCGGGCAGGAAGTGCTGACCAAGGATCGCGTCACGATCCGCGTCAACATCGCCGCCGAATACCGGGTCGTCGACCCGGTCAAGGCGGTGAGCATGGTGAAGGACTTCTCCGAAGCCCTCTACCGCGCCCTGCAGTATGCCTTCCGCAAGACGCTTGGCGCGCTGACGCTCGACCAGATCCTTGAAAGGAAGGTGACGATCGACGAGGAGGCGGCGGCCAAGGTTCGCGCCGATATGGCCGAGATCGGAGTGGAAGTCAGCGATATCGCCCTCAAGGATGTCATCCTGCCGGGCGAGATGCGCGAGATCCTCAACCAGGTGGTGTCGGCCGAAAAGCAGGCCGAGGCCAACATCATCCGTCGCCGCGAGGAGACGAACGCCACGCGTTCGCTGCTCAACACGGCCAGGGTGATGGCGGAAAACCCGGTGATGCTGCGGCTGAAGGAGCTCGAGGCTCTGGAAACCATCGCCGGAAAGGTCGAGCGGCTGACCGTCCACAACGGAACGGGCGGGCTGCTCAACGATCTGGTCAAGCTCCGCGACAGCTGATGCATGTCGCCCAGAGTGGTTCCGGCTTGGGAAAACGACATGCATCGAAACAAAGGATGACGTTACGTCAAGGGAAGGGCCACCGTATCAACCGGTGGCCCTTCTTGCCTTTGCAGAGCAGGGTTCCCATCTGCACCCGGCGTATGAGGCCTTTTCCTGCCGGAAAAAACCGATTAGACAGCGCCCAAACAAGATGCGGACAGATTCCGCCCGCAACCGAAGGAAAAGCCCTTGTCCACCACGTTCGACAAAGTCGCCAAGATCATTGCCGACACCAGCGAAATCGATATCGACACCATCACCCCCGAGAGCCACACGATCGACGATCTCGGCATAGATAGCCTCGATTTCCTCGACATCGTCTTCGCCATCGACAAGGAATTCGGCATCAAGGTGCCGCTGGAAAAGTGGACCCAGGAGGTCAATGACGGCAAGGCTTCGACCGACGATTACTTCGTCATGAAGAACCTGTGCGCCAAGATCGACGCGCTGGTCGCAGCCAAGAACGCCTGACGTCAGTTGAGCGCGCGATCTTGACGCGCTCTGCCGCCTGACCCACAAAGCCGCACATGAGCAACCCCCGCGACGTCGTCATCACCGGTATCGGCCTTGTCTCCTCGCTGGGGGAAGGTCCGGACGCCCATTGGCAGAAGCTCGCGCAGCCGGGTCTCGAACCGGTGCTCGAGGCGGCACGCTTCGCGCCTTATACCGTCCATCCATTGCCTGAGATCGACTGGAACCTGCAGATCGCCAAACGCGGCGATCAGCGTCAGATGGAAACCTGGCAGAGGCTCGGCACCTACGCCGCCGGGCTTGCACTGGACGACGCCGGCATCAAGGGCAATGACGAACTCTGCACGACCATGGACATGGTCGTGGCCGCCGGCGGTGGCGAGCGCGACGAGGCGGTCGATGCCGCCATTCTCGCCGCTTCGGAAAGCCGCAACGATCGCGATGTGCTGCTCAACGAGAAATTGACCACCGAATTGCGGCCGACCTTGTTCCTGGCCCAGCTTTCCAACCTGCTCGCCGGCAACATCTCCATCGTCCACAAGGTGACGGGATCGTCCAGAACTTTCATGGGTGAGGAAGGTGCCGGCGTCGCCGCCGTCGAGACGGCCGCCGCGCGCATCCGTTCGGGCCAGTCGACGCATATCCTGGTCGGCGGCGCCTTCCAGACCGAACATTCCGACATGCTGCTCGGCTATGAGCTTGCCGGCTATTTGCATCGCGGCCCGTGGAAGCCGGTCTGGCAACGGCAAGGCGCTGAGGGCGGCGGCGTTGTGACCGGCTCCGGCGGCGCCTTCCTGGTGCTGGAGCAACGCGAACACGCGACAAGCCGGGGCCGGAAAATCTATGCCGAGCTTGGGCCGATCGTCTCGGGCCGCGCCAGGCGGCCACGGGGAGAACTCGATGCCGAGATCGCCGCGCTGCTCAAGCAGGCTGCATTGCCGAACCGCAAATTGCTGGCCCTGTCGGGCGCATCGGGCGCCCATGCGGCGACCACCGCGGAAAAAGCGGCGCTCGACGCCAATCCGGCGATCGCCGCGCGCGGTTTCTCGACACTGACCGGGCACATGAAGGAAGCACAGTTTCCCTTCGCCGTCGCGCTGGCGGCCCTCGCTGTCGACCGCAAGGCCGCCTACCCTGTTTTTGATGCCGCAACCGAGACGCCGTTCGAAGGCGTTCCCGCAACCGTCCTTGCAACGGCGATCGGCTACCACCAATTCGAGGGCATGGCGCTGGTCAATGCCGCCTGAGGCGGCGCTCCGAGATCCATGCTGTAACGATAAAAGGTCGAGGGCTCCCGGATGGCCAATCTGAACGATCATATGGGCAGGCCGATTGTCGCCGTCACCGGCATCGGCGTGGTGACCTCGCTTGGCGTCGGCAAGACGGACAATTGGGCGGCGTTGACCTCGGGAAGATCAGGCATCCACCCGATCACCCGCTTTCCCATCGATCAACTGAACACCCGCATTTCCGGCATGGTCGATTTCCTGCCGTCGAGTTCGAAAGGCTCCAGCCCCCTCACCTACGAGTTGGCCGAGCTCGCGGGCCTTGAAGCGGTGGCCGAAGCCGGTCTTGATTCCAGCGATTTCGGCGGACCGCTCTTCCTCGCATCACCGCCGGTCGAACTCGACTGGGCCGAGCGCTTCTCGCTCTACAATTCCGGCAAGGACAAGGATGACACCGCCGCCGAAAGTCTGCTTCGGGTCGCGCGTAGCTTGAAAGAGCTGGATATTTTCGAGACCACCCAGTTCGGTTCGATCGCCGGCCGCCTTGCCGACCGCCTTGGCACACGTGGTCTGCCGATCACGCTGTCGACGGCTTGCGCTTCAGGTGCCACCGCGATCCAGCTCGGTGTCGAGGCGATCCGACGCAGCGAATGCGACCGTGCGCTATCGATCGGCGCGGACGGTTCCGCGACCGCCGAGGCATTGATCCGTTTCTCATTGCTTTCGGCGCTCTCCACGCACAACGACATTCCCGAAAAGGCGTCGAAGCCCTTCTCCAGGGACCGCGACGGCTTCGTGCTGGCCGAGGGATCCGGGGCGCTGGTGTTGGAATCGCTTGAGACGGCATTGGCTCGCGGCGCCACTATCCTCGGCATCCTGGGCGGTTGCGGCGAGAAGGCCGATGATTTCCACCGCACCCGTTCGAAACCGGACGCTTCGCCCGCCATCGCCGCGGTTCGCGCTGCCCTCGCCGATGCCGGCCTGAGTGAAGACGAGATCGACTATGTCAACGCCCATGGCACGTCGACTCCGGAGAACGACAAGATGGAACATCTGGCGCTGTCGACGGTATTCGGCGAGCGGATCGGCTCGATGCCGGTCTCGTCGAACAAGTCGATGATCGGCCACACGCTGTCGGCGGCCGGCGCCGTCGAGGCGGCGTTCTCACTGATGACGATGCGCGAGAGCGTCATTCCGCCGACCATCAACTATGACAATCCCGACCCAGCGATCGTGCTCGACGTGGTGCCGAACAAGAAGCGCAACGCCGAGGTTCGCACCGTTCTGTCGAACTCCTTCGGCTTCGGCGGCCAGAATACTTGCCTTGTCATGGCGCGGGAACCGGTCTAAGCGACCTTTTTCAGCCAGACTGAACCGACAGGCCCCATGCGCGCATTGCAACTTATCGAGGACCGCCGTCTTGAAACGGTGGACCTGCCGCCTCCCCCACCGCCGCCACTCGGCGAAGTCACGCTACGCATCAAGGCGGTGGCGCTGAACCATATCGACGTCTGGGGCTGGCGCGGCATGGCCTTCGCCAAGCGCAAGCTGCCGCTGGTCGTCGGCGCGGAAGCCTCGGGCGAGGTCGAAGCGGTCGGCCCCGGTGTTTCCAGCCTGCTGCCCGGACAATTGGTGTCGATCTATGGCGCCCGCACCTGCGGACTTTGCCGAGCCTGCCGCGAAGGCCGAGACAATCTCTGCGAGCATGTTTCGGGCGTTCACGGCTTCCATCTCGACGGCTTCGCGCAGGAAAAGATCAACCTGCCGGCTCGCCTGCTGGTTCCTGCCCCGCCCGGCGTGACCGACATCGGTGCAGCGGTGGCGCCCGTCACCTTCGGCACTGTCGAGCATATGCTGTTCGACAATGCCAGGCTGCAGCCCGGCGAGACCATTCTCATCCATGCCGGCGGATCCGGCATCGGCTCGGCGGCCATCCAGCTGGCAAAGCGGATGGGCTGCACGATCATCACCACGGTCGGCTCCAACGATAAGATCGACAAGGCCAAGGCGCTCGGCGCCGACCATGTCATCAACTACCGTGACGACCGTTTCGAGGGCGTCGTGCGCAAGTTGACCAAGAAAAAGGGCGTCGATGTCGTGTTCGAACATGTCGGCGCCGACACTTTTGCCGCTTCCATGCTGTGCCTGAAGCGTGGCGGCCGCCTGGTGACCTGCGGTTCGACCTCGGGCGTGTCGACGCAGATCAACCTCATGCAGCTGTTCCAGCAGCAATTGAAACTGCTCGGTTCCTTCGGCTGCCGCATGGAGAACATGGCCAACGCCATGCAGAAGATGGCGGCGGGACAAGTCGCACCGGTCATCGATACCGAAGTCGACTTCGACGGTATCGATGCCGCGCTGAAGCGCATGGAAGGCCGCGACGTGTTCGGTAAGATCATTCTGCGCGTCGGCTAGAGCCTTGACCTCTGTGTTCAAGAAGTTTCGCCGGGATCTCAAATTTCGCTACGGCAGGCAGCTGCGCCAGCTCAACTACTGGCTGGTTGCGCGCGCGGCGATGTTGATCATCTCGATCCTGCGTCTGCTGCCGGCCGACAGCGCGCTGAATTTCGCCGACCGCGTCGCACGCCGCGTCGGCCCCTGGGTGGGACGCCATCAGGTCGCCGTCGACAATCTGCGCAAGGCCTATCCGGAAAAGGGCGAAGCCGAAATCCAGGCGATCGCCTCCGACATGTGGGGCAACATGGCTCGCCTTGCCGCCGAATACATCTTCCTCGACGCCCTGTTCGACTACGATCCCGCGGCCAGCAAGCCCGGCCGCGTCGAGGTCAAGGGAACAGAGCATTTCGTCGAAATCGCGGGCGAACAGAAGCCGCATATCGTCTTCACCGGCCATCTCGGCAATTTCGAGTTGCTGCCGGTGGCGGCGGCGACCTTCGGCATGAACATCACGGCGCTGTTTCGCCCGCCCAACAATCCCTATCTCGCCGACTACATCCTCTCGACGCGCCGCTCGACCATGGGCTCTTTGCTGCCATCGATGGCCGGCGCCTCATTCGCGCTGGCGGGGGTCCTGGAGAATGGCGGCAACATCGGCATCCTTGTCGACCAGAAATTCTCCAACGGCCTGGATACGACCTTCTTCGGCCGTCCCTGCCAGAGCAACCGGGTGCTGGCCACCCTTGCCCGTCACTACGACTGCGACGTCTATCCGGCGCGCTGCATCAGGCTGCCAGGCAATCGCTTCCGGCTCGAGATCGAGGACAAGCTGACGTTGCCGCGCACCGCTGACGGCAGTGTCGATGTCCACGCCACCACCCAGCGTCTCAACGACGTGGTCGAACGCTGGGTACGCGAAGATCCCGGCCAGTGGATGTGGTTCCACAAAAGGTGGGAGATCGGCGGCGGGCGACCAAAGCGCCGGCCGAAGCCCGCTCCGGCCGCAAACGCTTAGCCTCGCCGCTGGCGGGGAGATTGGTCCTACCCCAGCCGATGATGCCGACTTCAGCGAATCTGGATCACCTCAGTTCGTCACTACAATCCGCGTGTTGCCGAAACCCACTTCCCGCACCATCGAATAGAACGTTGCGGCATTGGCCGTATGCAGCCGCACGCAGCCATGCGACGCCGGGCGGCCGAGTTGCCTGACGGCACCGGTCCCGTGGATGGCATAGCCGCCATGGAAGAAGACGGAGTATGGCATCGGCGACATATGGTATTTGCGCGAATACCACATCCGCGCCGTACGCTGCGGCCGATAGCTGCCGCGCGGCGTGAAATAGCCAGCGCGGGCGGTGGAGACACTCCACCGGTAAACCGACAGGCCATACCTGACCGTCATCGTCTGCGACGACACGTCTATGTTTGCAACGAGGCTGGCCGCCCAGCCCTGCCCCGAAGCACCGAACAGCATCGCGACAAAAATGGCCGCCATGAGAACTGTCTTTTTCATGCGATCAAACCCCTTTGATTGCCCCTTACTCGCCTGCCATCACGTTGTTTTTCATCTTTTTAATGGCAGGTGAACGGGGTAGCACACACTCCTTGACCAATTCGCCAATCCAAAGCAGCCAATTTGAACGATTTCCCGCGATAGTTGCCGCAACGACACGCCGCACGGGCTTGATCACCAGCGGGCTTGCAAAATCGGGACGATCGCTCTCAACTCCGCCGCATGAACGAGCGACTCCTCCAGGCAATCGATAACAGGCGCGACGATATCGTCGCGCTGACCGCCGAGCTGATCCGTTTTCCGACCATCAACCCGCCCGGTGAGGCCTACCGGCCGTGCGCCGAATATCTCGGCGCGCGGCTGAAGAAGAGCGGTTTCGAGACCGAATTCATTCGAGCCGAAGGCACCCCCGGCGACACCGACCGCTACCCGCGCGTCAATGTCGTTGCCCGTTTCGACGGCAGGTCTCCCGGCGCCTGCGTCCACTTCAACTCGCATATCGACGTGGTCGAAGCCGGCGACGGCTGGACCGTCGATCCCTTTGCCGGTGTCGTCAGGGACGGCAAGGTTTATGGCCGCGGCGCCTGCGACATGAAGGGCGGTCTTGCCGCCTCGATCATCGCCGCCGAAGCCTTCCTGGAAGTGTTTCCCGACTTTCCCGGCGCCATCGAAATATCCGGCACCGTCGACGAGGAGTCCGGCGGCTTCGGCGGCGTCGCCCATCTGGCCAGGCTCGGCTATTTCTCGAAACCCAGGGTCGACCACGTCATCATTCCCGAGCCGCTGAACAAGGACCGCATCTGCCTCGGTCATCGCGGCGTCTGGTGGGCGGAGATCGAGACCAAGGGCGAGATCGCGCACGGCTCGATGCCGTTTCTCGGCGACAATGCTGTACGCCATATGGGTGCCGTGCTCAGGGCATTCGAGGACGAACTGTTCCCTGCGCTCGACCGCAAGATGACGCGCATGCCGGTCGTGCCCGAAGGAGCAAAACGCTCGACCATGAACATCAATTCGATCCATGGCGGCCAGACGGAGGATTTCCGGCCCGGCCTGCCCTCGCCCAACGTGCCCGATTCCTGCCGGCTGACCATCGATCGTCGCTTCCTGCTCGAGGAAGATCTCGATACCGTCAAAGGTGAAGTAACCGGCATTCTCGACCGCCTGAAGCGCGAGCGGAACAAATTCGACTATGAAATCCGCGACCTGATGGAAGTGCTGCCGCTGATGACGGAGCGCGACGCGCCGGTGGTCAAGGCGGTGGCGCAAGGCATCATGGCGGTCTTCGACCGCGAACCCGACTACGTCATTTCGCCAGGCACCTACGACCAGAAGCACATTGCCCGCATCGGCCATATCTACGATTGCATCGCCTATGGCCCAGGCATTCTCGACCTAGCCCACCGGCCGGACGAATGGGTCGGGATATCGGACATGGTGGAATCGGCCAAGGTGATGGCGATCGGGCTCAACGTGCTGTTGCGCGGCACAGCCACGGGATAGCCCCACATCGCGACAAGCTTCGACCTGCCGATAGGGCTGTCAGGACAAAAACATTCCCAGCTACGGCAACGGGCAGAACGAAACGCAATTTACTCCGCGGCAAAATCACGCTTCTATCGCCCGGGTTTGAGCACGTGTCTGAAACGCATGGGGAGTTGCACGATGAAATTGTGGAAAACCATTCTGGCCGCGACGATCCTTGCACTAGCCGCTGACTGTCAGGCGTTTGCCGCGCGAACCGACCTCGTCATCGGCATCCCGCTCGAACCCCCGCATCTCGATCCGACCGCGGGTGCCGCCGCGGCGATCGACGAGGTTCTTTACGCCAACGTGTTCGAGGGCCTGACCCGCATCGGGCCGAATGGCGAGGTGCTGCCGGATCTGGCCGAAAGCTGGACCATTTCCGATGATGGCAAGGTCTACACCTTCAAGCTGCACACCGGCGTGAAATTCCACGACGGTACCGACTTCGATGCCAGTGACGTGAAATTCTCGCTCGACCGCGCCCGCGCCGACAATTCGGTCAATGCGCAAAAGGGCCTGTTCGCGGCTATCGACACGGTCGAAATCGTCGACCCGGCAACGGTCAAGGTCACGCTGAAGAACCCGCAGGGCTCCTTCCTCTACAATATGGGCTGGGGCGACGCGGTGATCGTGGCGCCTGAGACAGCCGACACCAACAAGGAGAAGCCGATCGGCACCGGCCCGTTCAAATTCCAGGGCTGGGCCAAGGGATCCTCGATCACCCTGGTCAAATCGGACAATTACTGGGGCACGCCGGCGTCCCTCGACAAGGCCGAATTCCGCATCGTGCCGGATGCCGCGGCCTATGTGCCGGCACTGCTCTCGGGCGACATCCAGGCTTTCCCGTTCTTCGACGCCGACAGCGTCGCGCAGGTCAAGGACGACCCGCGCTTCAAGGTGGTGATCGGCGCGACCGAGGGCGAAACCATCCTGTCGATCAACAACAAGAAGCCACCCTTCGACAAATTGCAGGTGAGACAGGCGATCTCCTATGCGCTCGACCGCAAGGCGATCATCGACGGCGCCTCCGCCAGCCTCGGCGTGCCGATCGGCTCGCACATGTCGCCCGCCAACAAGGACTATGTCGATCTCACCGGCCGCTATCCGCATGATGTCGCCAAGGCAAAGGAACTGCTGAAGGAAGCGGGGCTGGAGAACGGCTTCAAGGCAACGCTGAAATTGCCGCCGCCCTCTTACGCGCGGCTTGGCGGCGAGATCATCGCCTCCGAGCTTCGCGACATCGGCATCGACCTCGAAATCATTCCTGTCGAATGGGCGCAGTGGCTGGATCAGGTATTCACCAAGAAGGACTACGACCTGACCATCGTCTCCCACACCGAACCCAACGACATCGATATCTATTCGCGCAAGGATTATTACTTCAACTACGACAACCCGGCCTTCGACAAGGTGATCGCCGATCTGAACCTCACCTCCGGCGAGGCCAAGCGCAAGGAATTGCTGGGACAGGCACAGAAGATCCTGGCCGACGACGCCGTGGTCGGTTTCCTCTACGAATTGCCGAAGGTCGGAGTATGGGACGCCAAGCTGCAAGGGCTGTGGGAAAACGCGCCCATCCAGGCGAACGACCTGACCAAGGTGAAGTGGTCGGATTGAAGACTCAGGCTGCCTGGCGGAATTTGCGCTCCGTCACACCCCCCTCTGCCCTGCCGGGCATCTCCCCCGCAAGGGGGGAGATCGGCAGTTTCTGCGTCGCCGACAACCATGCCATTTCGGCGATTGGCGAGAGCGTAAATGAGAGCTCAATCTCCCCCCTTGCGGGGGAGATGTCCGGCAGGACAGAGGGGGGTGGGCGGGAACGGAACCTTCGCCCGGTGGGCAAAACAACAGTGCCTCACCTTCCATGACCGCCTACCTCCTCAAGCGCCTCGCCATTGCGCTCGCCACGCTGTTGCTGGCTTCCATGGTGGTGTTCGCCGTGCTGGAGATCCTGCCCGGCGATCCGGCACGGCTGATGCTGGGCATGAACGCCAGTGCCGATCAGGTCGAATTGCTGCGCAACCAGATGGGCCTCAACGCGCCGCTGGCCTGGCGCTATCTCCACTGGGTCGGCGGCCTGCTCAGTCTCGATTTCGGACGCTCCTACACCTATTCGGTGCCGGTCATCGATCTGGTGCGCGAGCGGCTTGCCGTCTCGCTGCCGCTGGCGCTGATTGCGCTTGCGCTCTCCACCATGATCGCCATTCCCGTCGGCCTGTTTTCCGCCAGCCGGCGTGGACGCGCCGGTGATACGATTTCCATGGGCGCCGCCCAGCTTGGCGTCGCCGTGCCGAATTTTTGGTTCGCGCTGATGCTGATCTATGTCTTCGCCGTCTGGCTGCGGCTGGTTCCGGCCGGCGGCTTTCCCGGCTGGAGTGCCGGCATCTGGCTGGCGCTGAAATCGCTACTACTGCCGGCAGTGGCTCTCGCCTTGCCGCAAGCCGCGATCCTGGCGCGCGTCACCCGCTCGGCGCTGATCGAGGTGCTGAACGAGGATTATGTCCGCACCGCCCGCGCCAAGGGTCTGCCCTATCGCGCCGTGCTGTGGCGGCACGCGCTGCGCAACGCCATGATCCCCGTGCTGACCATCCTGGGCCTGCAATTCGCCTTCCTGCTTGCTGGCACCATCATCATCGAGAATGTCTTTTACCTGCCCGGCCTCGGCCGGCTGGTGTTCCAGGCGATCACCCAGCGCGACCTGATCGTCGTCGAATGCGTCGTCATGCTGCTGGTCGCCGCCGTCATTACCGTCAACCTCCTCGTCGACCTTTCCTATGCGGTCGTCGATCCGCGCCTGAGAAGCCGGCAATGACGCTCCATATCGACATCCCCGAGGAGACGCTCGGCAGCATCCTGGCCAAGGCATTCAGGAATACCGCCTTCGTTGCCGGTTTCGTCATCACCTTGCTGATCCTGGCAATGGCCATCGTCTCCTATGGCTGGACGCCCTACGACGTCACGAAGCTGGTGATATCGGACAAGACACAGGCACCCTCGCTGGCGCACTGGTTCGGCACCGACCATTTCGGTCGCGACATCCTGTCGATGGTCATGGTCGGCGCCCGCAATTCGATTGCCGTGGCGTTGGTCGCTGTCGGCATCGGCATGGGGGTCGGCGTACCGCTCGGCGCCTTTGCCGCGGCACGCGGCGGCCTCGTCGACGAGGCGCTGATGCGGCTGAACGATCTCGTCTTCGCCTTCCCGGCGCTGCTGTCGGCGATCATGATAACCGCCATCTTCGGGCCGGGCGCCGTCAACGCCATCATCGCCATCGGCATCTTCAACATCCCGGTCTTTGCCCGTGTCGCCCGTGCCGGCGCACTGGCGATATGGCCGCGCGAGTTCATTCTTGCCGCGCGCGCCGCCGGCAAGAGCAGCACGCAGATATCAATCGAACATGTGCTGCCCAACATCGCCACGCTGCTCCTGGTGCAAGGCACCATCCAGTTCGCGCTGGGCATCCTGGCGGAGGCCGGGCTTTCCTACCTGGGCCTCGGCGCCCAGCCGCCAATGCCGAGTTGGGGCCGCATGTTGTTCGACGCACAGACCCGCATGGTGGTGGCGCCATGGATGGCAATCTTTCCCGGCATGGCGATCGTTGTCACCGTGCTGGGGCTGAACCTCCTGGGCGACGGCATCGCCGACATCCTCGATCCGAAATCGCGGCGGCAGCGATGAGCCTGCTCGACATCGAGAACCTGTCGCTGACCATCGGCGACACACCGATCCTCAAGGGCATGGAACTTTCCGTCGCGCCCGGCGAGGTGACGGGGCTGGTCGGCGAATCCGGTTCGGGCAAGTCGATGACCGCGCTGACGGTGATGCAGCTTCTGCCCCATGCCGCGCGCGCCACCGGACGCGTCTCGTTCGACGGCATCGACCTCCTCGCGGCAACCGAGGACCAGATGTGCGCGCTGCGCGGCGACGACATCGGCATGGTGTTCCAGGAGCCGATGACGGCACTCAATCCGGTCAAGACCATCGGCGAACAGGTCGCGGAAGGCATTCGCTGGCACACCAAGGCAAGCCGCGCCGAGGCCGAAGACCGGGCGCGAAAAATGCTCGACCGGGTCGGCTTGCCGCAAGCGAAATTCCCAATGTCGCGCTATCCGCACGAACTGTCGGGCGGCCAGCGCCAGCGCGTTGTCATCGCCATCGCCTGCGCGCTGAAGCCGAAGCTGCTGATCGCCGACGAGCCGACCACGGCGCTCGACGTGGTGCTGCAGGCGCAGATACTCGACCTCCTGCGCGACCTCGTCGCTGAAAGCCGCATGGGGCTGCTGCTGATCTCGCACGACCTTGCCGTGGTGACTGAGATGGCCGACCGCATCACCATCCTGCGCCGCGGCGAGGTCATGGAAACCGGCGACACGGCCCGCACGCTGTCCGAACAGCTTCACCCCTACACACGGCAGCTGGCGCAGGCCTCGATGCATGTTCCGGCGCGCGCGAGGCCGCATGGTATCGAGACGGGCCGACCTTTGCTCCAGGTCGAGGGCGTGACCCGCGACTATGCCGGCCGGCGCACCTCGTTGTTCAGGCGCGCGCCTGATATCCGCGCCGTCGACGATGTGTCCTTGTCGATGGCGCCGGGTCAATCGGTGGCGTTGGTCGGCCGCTCCGGCTGCGGCAAGTCAACGCTTGCCCGGATGATCCTGGCACTGGACCAGCCAAGCTCGGGCACGATCCGGTTTCGCGGCGAGACCATCACCGGTAAAAGCGAGACAGAGCTGAAGCCGGCCCGGCGTAACATGCAGGTTGTCTTCCAGGATCCCTATGGCTCCTTCGACCCGCGTCAGAAGGTCGAAAAGCTGGTCGCGGAACCATTGCATGTACAGGACAAGAAGCCGACGCGCGCCGAGCGCCGCGAAATGGTGGCGCATGCGCTGCACGAAGTCGGGCTCGACCAGCGCGACATGGACAAATACCCGCATGAGTTTTCCGGCGGCCAGCGTCAGCGCCTATCGATCGCCCGCGCCATAATCACCCGCCCGAAACTGGTCGTCGCCGACGAGCCGGTCTCGGCGCTCGATGTCTCGATCCGCGCCCAGATCCTCGACCTGTTCGCCGAGCTCAACCAGAAGCTCGGCATCGCCTATCTCTTCATCACCCACGACCTGACCGTCGCCCGCGCCATCACGGACGAGGTGCTGGTCATGCATGACGGCAAGATCGTCGAGCGCGGCAAGACGAACGAGGTGCTCGATCACCCGCAGTCCGAGGCGGCCAAGGCGCTTGTCAGTGCCGCTCCTGATCTGCACCGGGCTATCGCTCGGCGAATGCAGGAACAGGGGTGAGCGGCCGGCTCGCCCCTACTCTTCCGGCTTCACCGCATCGACCGGGCTGATATCGAGCAGGTCGAGCGTGCGGCGCAGCAGGCGCACCTCGCTCTCGGCCAGCTGCGAATCCGCCTTGGCGATCTCAGCCATATGGCGGGCCAATTGCTTGCGCCGCTCGATGTCGAGATCTCGAAACAGTGCAATCGCCTGCGAGCCATTGGTCTCGTAGCCGAACTCGTTGAGATATTCGATGACGGCGTCGATGCTGGTTTCGGCAATGCCGAAGGCGTCCTTGCAGATGCGCCGGAAAGCAACCATCTCGCTCTCGCTGACCGACCCGTCGGCTAGGATCATGCGAAACAGCATCAGCAGTTCCGCCGACAGGACTGGATCGTCCGCCACCTTGCGCACGCCCGGGTCGCCATCGAAGATCTGACGTATCTGGTCCAGCAATGCGAACGCCATCATGGTCCCTTTCCGATTCCTCTTCATAGAGGTAGCGCGGAATCGGTCTTGCGCAAACAGGGCGGTCGTGGTCGAACGCCTGATATTTCAGCCGGCCGGACACCTCCATACATCACATGATCGAGCTTAGCATCCAGACCGTCGCCATGCTCGCCTTCGCCGCCTTTGCCGCGGGCTTTGTCGATTCGATCGCCGGCGGCGGCGGGCTGATCACCGTGCCGGCGCTGCTGCTTGCCGGCTTCACACCGGTCCAGGCGCTCGCCACCAACAAATTGCAAGGCATGTTCGGCTCGGGCTCGGCGACCATCCACTACGCGTCGAAGGGTCATGTCGACCTGCGCCGGCAATTGCCGTCGGCCCTGCTCGCGCTTGTCGGAAGCGCCATCGGTGCCTTGCTGGCAACGATCGTGCCCGGTGACATTCTGCGGGCTGCCCTGCCCATCGTGCTAATCGCCATCGCGCTCTACTTCGCGTTCAAGCCCAACATGAACGATGTCGATCGTGCCGAGCGCCTGTCACCGTTCCTGTTCGGACTGACCCTGGTGCCCGCCATTGGCTTCTACGACGGGCTGTTCGGACCAGGCGCCGGCTCCTTCTACATGCTGGCCTTCGTGGCACTTGCCGGCTACGGCGTGCTCAAGGCGACGGCGCACACCAAACTGCTCAACTTCGCCTCCAACATCGGCGGCTTCATCGTCTTCGCCGCGGTCGGCGTCGTCTATTGGAAGATCGGCCTGATGATGGGCATTGCCCAGTTCCTCGGCGCCCGCGTCGGCGCCAGCCTGGCCATGCGCATCGGCGCAAGACTGATCAAGCCGCTGCTGGTGATCGTGTGCCTCGCACTGGCGGTGAAGCTGCTGGCCGACCCGGCGAACCCGCTGCGTGCCATGATTGGTGTGTGATCACGTGCACTGATAGACTGTCGCTGTTCGAATCATGTTGCGAGGAGCCAGACATGAATCTTAGCGCACCTACCCAGATCGTTTTTATCATTTCAGTTGTAATCGCCATCATCGGCGTTCTCGCCGCGCTTGGCATTCTTGCGTTTATTCCACTCGCATCGGTGTGGATTGTGCTTATCGCTTTCATCGTGCTTGCCGGCGGCTGCTTGATGCGCGGCGCCTGACATATTCCCTTGAAGTGGGGACGAGAGCGCCCGGCCAAAGCCGGGCGCTTTTGATTCCAGTAGAGATGCAACCCCCAGCAAGAGCAGGACCGATCCGTCCCCGGGCGGTTCCCGCGCAGTGCAGCGGAGCAGAATTCTGTAGCGCAGCAACGCTTTGAAGTCGCGGCATGGAACATCGGGTCTGCGCCGCGTCGCTACCCTCCTTGCTCCGCCCGTGAATGACGAAGTGATGGGCGGATCTAACGCGCCAGCGCAAAGATCGCGTCGCAGTCGAGATGGGTCTCCAACTCGGCCGCGACCTCGTCCAAGGCCCGCTCGACCTCGGCGCGATAGTCGATGCCGCCGCCCTTTATGCCGAGGCTTTCGAGGAATTTCCCGCGAAAGGCATCCGCGCCAAACAGCCCGTGCATATACGTGCCCATCACCTTGCCGTCGGCGGAAACAGCCCCGTCCTCGATGCCATTGATGACTGCGGACGGCCGTAGCGTATCCGAACCGGTGGTGCGGCCGAGATGGATTTCGTAGCCTTCGAGCGGCAGGTCGAATTGTACCGAGCGGGCACTGACATTGCGCACCGTCTTCTCCGGTTCCATCACCGTTTCGATGTCGAGCAAGCTGAGCCCTTCGGCCTCGGTGACGCTGCCTTCGATGCCGTCGGGATCCCGCACGGTACGGCCGAGCATCTGGAAGCCGCCGCAAATGCCGACGACATGGCCGCCGCGCTTGCGATGGGCAAGAAGGTCGCGATCCCAACCGTTCTCGCGGAACTTCAGGAGATCGCCGATCGTCGACTTGGAGCCTGGAATGACCACCAGCCCGGCATCGGCGGGCAGCGGTCTTCCCGGCGGCACGAACACCACCTCGACCCGCGGTTCGGCCTTGAGCGGGTCGAGATCGTCGAAATTGGCGATGCGGCCAAGCATCGGCACGGCCACCTTCAGCGCGCGGGTCTCGCCGGACGCCAGACGTTCCAGCACGACCGAATCCTCCGAAGGCAGCCGTGCCGCTGCCTTGAGCCACGGCACGACACCAAAACAGCGCCATCCCGTGAATTTCTCGATCGACCTGATACCGTCGTCGAACAGCGAAACGTCACCGCGAAACTTGTTGATGAGATAGCCGACGATCATGCGCCGGTCCTCTTCCGGAAGGATCAGATGCGTGCCGGCAACCGACGCGATGACGCCGCCGCGATCGATGTCGCCGACCAGCACTACCGGCACATCGGCGCGCGTGGCAAAGCCCATATTGGCGATGTCGCGGGTGCGAAGGTTGATCTCGGCCGGCGAGCCGGCGCCCTCGACGATGACGAGATCGGCGCCCTCGCCGACCTTGCCCCAGGAGTCCAGCACCGCGTCCATCAGCCGGCCCTTCAGCGCCTGGTAGTCGCGCGCCCGCGCTTCGCCGAACACCTTACCCTGCACGATGACCTGCGCGCCGACATCGGTCTGCGGCTTGAGCAGCACCGGGTTCATATGGACCGATGGCGCGACGCCGCAAGCGATCGCCTGCAGCCATTGCGCGCGGCCGATCTCGCCGCCGCGGGCATTGTTGTCATCCGGAATGTCGGCGACGGCGGCATTGTTCGACATGTTCTGCGGCTTGAACGGCCGCACCTTCAACCCACGCTTTTTTGCCGCGCGGCACAGGCCGGCGACCAGCACCGTCTTGCCGACATCCGAGCCCGTGCCTTGCAGCATGATCGCCCTGGCCATCAGCCCCTGCCCTGCGCCACGGTTCCGGTGATGTTCGATTTCTGCGCCAGCGGCCCGCCGCGCCAGATGTAGAGCGCCAGCAACGGCTCCCTGCCGGTGCGCATGGCGTGGTTGACGTTGGAAGCGTGGTGGACCACCTCGCCGGCCGTACGCATGCAAAACCCGCTCTCGCCCATCCGCCATTCGGCGCCGCCGGTCAGCGGAATGTAGATTTCCTCGGCGACGTGATGGTGGTCGGGATAGACGATATCGGGCCCCAGGATCAGCAGGCCGGCGGCGACCTCGTCATTGGCGAAGTGGCCACGCGTGCCGAACACTTCCAGCCAGCCGTAATTGTCGATGAACTCCGCTCCGAAATCCGCCTCGCTGTAGGTCTGCCCCCAGCGGAAATCAAATCGACGCTCGGCAAGCAATTGCACCAGCGGCTTGGCATCCGGCGGCGCCAGTTCGGCGGCACGATCGAGATGGCGCAGGCAGGCAAGCGGATGCGGCTCCAGCGTGCGGGCGGGCATCTCCCAGGCGATGCGCGCCACGGTATCGCGCACCAGAGCGCTATCCACGGAAGCGAGATAGGCGCGGAAGCGTCCCAGCAGTTCATCGAATTTTGTCGTCACATCTTGCTCCGGACATGCATTGGTGCACAGCCGCTCCCCAAATGGGCGGGTTGATGGGGTCGGGTTGCGCGGCGGCATCATTGGTCTAGATTGGTGCGCGCGCAAAGCCAAAAACGACAGGCCAGCGAGGTAGCAGCTGGCCAGCACATAGGGAGCACGCCATGGACGCCGCGGTCGATGCGAGCACCAGCCAATTCGAACTCAATGAAGAGCAGCGTGCCATTCAGGAGATGGCGCAGGCCTTCGCCGCCGACCGCGTCGCACCGAATGCGCTCGACTGGGACCGCAACAAGCATTTCCCGGCCGACGTGATCCGCGAGACCGGACCTCTCGGGCTCGGCGGCATCTATATCAGGGACGATGTCGGGGGTTCGGCACTTGGCCGGCTCGATGCCGTGCTGATTTTTGAGGCGCTGTCGCATGCCGATCCGGCTTTTTCGTCCTTCATCTCGATCCACAACATGGTGGCGTCGATGATCGACCGTTTCGGCAATGACGAACAGCGCCAGCGCTTCCTGCCGAAGCTCACCTCGATGGAATGGCTGGCGAGCTACTGCCTGACCGAGCCCGGCTCCGGCTCCGATGCCGCGGCGCTCAAGACGCGCGCGGTGAAGAGCGGCGGCGACTATGTCCTCAACGGCACCAAGCAGTTCATCTCGGGCGCCGGCGACAGCGATGTCTACGCCGTCATGGTGCGCACCGGCACGGAGGGGCCGAAAGGCATTTCCACCATCGTCGTGCCGAAAGATGCACCAGGCCTCTCCTTCGGCGCCAACGAGCACAAGATGGGCTGGCATATGCAGTCGACCCGCCAGGTCATCTTCGAGGATTGCAAGGTGCCGGCGGAAAATCTGCTGTCCGGCGAAGGCGCCGGCTTCGGCATCGCCATGGCCGGGCTCGATGGCGGCCGGTTGAACATTGCCGCCTGTTCGCTTGGCGGCGCGCAGTCGGCGCTCGACAAGGCGCTCGCCTACACCGCCGAGCGCAAGGCTTTCGGCTCGAAGATCAACCAGTTCCAGGCTTTGCAGTTCAAGTTGGCCGACATGGAGACCGAGCTGCAGGCGGCACGTATTTTCCTTTATGCCGCCGCCTCGAAACTGGACCGCAAGGCGCCGGATGCCGGCAAATGGTCGGCGATGGCCAAGCGTTTCGTCACCGACACCGGTTTCAATGTCGCCAACGACGCGTTGCAACTGCTCGGCGGTTACGGCTACCTGCACGACTACGGCATCGAGAAGCTGGTGCGGGACCTGCGGGTGCACCAGATCCTCGAAGGCACCAACGAGATCATGCGCGTCATCATCGCGCGGGCATTAATTGGAAGGCAGTAGGCAGTAGGCAGTAGGCAGTAGGCAGTGAGATGACCGGCAAGATCAATTCGTACAAGGATCTTATCGTATGGCAGCAGGCGATGGATCTGGCTGTCGCCACCTATTCCTTGAGCAAGACATGGCCAAAAGAGGAGTTGTATGGGCTGACCAGCCAAATCCGCCGTTCAGCGACCTCTATCCCTGCAAACATCGCCGAAGGTTATGGTCGAGACAATAGAGGCTCTTATCAGCAGTTTCTCCGGATAGCCCAAGGCTCGCTGAAGGAGTTCGAGACACATCTCCAGCTCGCCGAACGCATTGGGCTTGCCACGCATGATCAAGCTAATCATTTGCTGACATCCACCGAGGGCATTGGCAAAATGCTTCGCCAACTCATTGTCAGACTTACGCCGGAATAGACAGCCCTACTGCCTACTGCCTACTGCCTACTGCCTACTGCCTACTGCCTACTGCCTATCTCGGAGCACCACTATGACCACCATCGCCTTTATCGGCCTCGGCAACATGGGCAATCCAATGGCCGCCAATCTGGTCAAGGCTGGACATCAAGTGCATGGCTTCGACCTGATGCCGGAGAATTTGACCGTCGCGCGCGAGCATGGCGTCGTCGTCATGGCCAATGCACCGGCCGCGGTGAAGCATGCCGACGTGGTGATCACCATGCTACCGGCCGGCAAGCACGTGCTGTCGGTCTATGAGGACATAGTGCCCAAGGCGAAAAAGGGCGCGTTGTTTATCGATTCCTCGACCATCGACGTCGAATCGGCGCGCAAGGCGCACGCCCTTGCCGCCAAACACGGCCTGCTGTCCATCGATGCGCCCGTCTCGGGCGGCACCGGGGGTGCCGCGGCCGGCACGCTGACCTTCATGGCCGGAGGCTCCGGCGATGCCTTCGCCGCCGCCGAGCCGGTTCTCAAGCCGATGGCCGGCCGCATCGTCCATTGCGGCGGCGACGGCGCCGGCCAGGCGGCAAAGATCTGCAACAACATGATCCTCGGCATCTCGATGATCGGTGTCGCCGAAGCCTTCGTTCTGGCGGAAAAGCTCGGCCTCTCGCACCAAGCACTGTTCGACGTCGCCTCGACCTCGTCGGGGCAATGCTGGTCCCTGACCACCTATTGCCCGGTGCCCGGCCCGGTGCCGACTTCGCCCGCCAACAGGGACTACAACCCAGGATTTGCAGCCGCACTGATGCTGAAAGACCTGAAATTGTCCCAGGAAGCCGCGCAAAGCGCCGGCGCGGTGACGCCGCTTGGCGCCGAGGCAGCCCAACTCTATGCCTTGTTCAACGCCCAGGGACATGGCGGCGCCGATTTCTCCGGCATAATTAATTTTCTGCGCGGTAACTCAGCGTAACCAACGGATTTGGCACGCTTTTTCCGACTTCTTTCTGCAGAAAGAATGTAAATTTAGATTTGCTTAAGCTCTCGATAACTCTGCGGTAACGATGTCCCTATAAAACGGATTTCGAGGCGGACATATCGCATCCGCCCGGCGCTCCGGATCAGGTCTCGCGTACCGGAGCCCGTAAGTTTCGACAAGTGCCTGTAGGTTTCGCAAAGTGTTTGAGTAGCGAAGCGCCATGCGTATCTGGCAAAGCCGCGTTCCCGATGGAGCGCGGTTTTTGCGTTTCCGCCGGTTTATCCGCGCAGTCTGGTTTTATATTCCGATTGCCGCATTCGGGATCGGGACATGATCTTCGTTGATCAGCACGATCGGTGCATCGGCTCCCTCGAGCCTGACGACCAGCAGGCGCAGGCCCCACATGCCGGCGGTGCGGACAGCGGTTGAGTAGGCGGTGCCCTTGCCCTTGGCGCCGTGGACCGGAATGCTGAACTGGGCGTCACCAGCCCCATTCGCATTCACATTAAGATGGCCGCCGACCCAGAAACTGTCGGTCACATCATCACCGAGGGCGGCCTTGACGCGGTCGTCGGCGCGGAGCCTGTCCATCGTCATGTGATAGGCATCGCTGCCTTTCAGGACGTAGGGGATGCTGCCGACCATCGTCGCACAGCCGCCGATCCCGACCACCCACACGACAAGGCCGGCGATTGCCCAGTTGCGTTGCGTCTTGCGAAACTGTTCCGCGTCGCGCCAGGCGCGGTTCCGCCATGCCCAGCGACTGCCGCGCGCGCCCAGCACGATGATCATGATGATGTTGACCAATGGGATCAGCGCCAGCAGCGCGATGAACGTGCTGTTGCCGATACCCCAGATCCAGTTGAGGAAGAAGGCGCCCCAGTTCCAGCGGTCGAGTTCGGCTGGAATTTCAGCCGGCTGGTTGAGCGGTTGTCCGGCCATCGTGTCCCCCTTCGGTAACTGTACCGACTGGTTCTAGCGCATGCGCTGCTTGATGCGCAAAATCAAAGTTCTGCAACGTCAGTCAGGTCTTGTCGGACAGCCGGCGAAAGTTCGCCTTCACGGCACGGCTCGCCGGCTTCAGCGCGGCGCTGATCGAGCGTTCCGCCGCAACGCCGTTGAACAGAGACGGGGTGCGACCGGAATATATCTCCGGCCAGAACCGCGATGCCGACTGCAGGAAAGACATTTGCGCCGCGAACGCGCCTTCGGCCATCGCGACGGTCTTCTCGTTCACCGCACGCGCCGTCTCCGTATTCCATGGCTGGCTGCTCCCGCCATCCATCGCCATCAACGGCAGCCGCATCATCGCCACCAGAGGCGCCAGCATCAGGTCACCGCCGATGCTGGCCGCGTCTTGCGTCCGTCGGCTGTTGCCGGTCTTTCTCATGAAAACAAACCCCTTGTCGCGGCCGAATCAGCCGCTGCCCCACACATTACGCGCTGGGGATGGAAATTCGTTCCCTTATCGCTTGATCAAGTTGTCGAGGCCGGGCGCTCCCGCCGAGGAACGCCCGGTCGGGGCTCGAGCCCTACCGCTTGCGCAGATCGGCTTGCGCCAGATCCAGCGCCTTCGAGATACGGTCGCAAGCCATATCGATCGTATCGCGGGTCCAGATCAGCGGCGGCGACAGGATCATCGTGTCGCCGGTGGCTCGCAGCATCATGCCGTTCGCGATCGCATGGTCGCGCACGGTCACCGCCGCACTTCCCGCCGGCCGGAAGCGCTCCTTGGTCGCCTTGTCCTTGACGATCTCGATCGCCCCCATCAGCCCGATCGAACGCACCTCGCCGACGAGATCATGCCCGGCAACGCGCTCCTGCAACGCCTTTGCGAAATAGGGGCCGGTATCGTTCCGGACGCGGTCGACCAGCCCTTCCCGCTCGATGATCTCGAGGTTCTTCAGCGCCACGGCGCAGGCCACCGGGTGACCGGAATAGGTGTAGCCGTGATTGAACTCGCCGCCCTTCTCGACCAGCGTCGAGGCGATACGGTCGCCGACCAGCAATGCCGACAGCGGCTGATAGCCCGAGGTCAGCGCCTTGGCCGTGGTGATCGTGTCCGGCTCGATGCCGAGCGTCTGCGCGGCGAACCACTCGCCGGTGCGGCCATAGCCGGTGATGACCTCGTCCAGCATCAGAAGGACATCGTATTTGCGGCAGATGCGCTGCACCTCCGGCCAGTAGCTGGCCGGCGGTATCTTCACGCCGCCCGCTCCCATGACCGGTTCGCCGATGAAGGCAGCAACCTTGTCGGCGCCGGCTTCGAGGATCGCATCCTCGACGGCCTTTGCCGCGCGCAGGCCGAAATCATGATCGCTCTCGCCAGGCAACGCCAGCTCATAGGCATAGGGCATCATGACATGGACGATGTTGGGCACGGCGCCGCCGAGCTGCTTGTGCATGGGATCCATGCCGCCGAGCGAGGTGCCGGCAACGGTCGAGCCGTGATAGGCCATCTTGCGCGAAATGATGCGGTTCTTCTCCGGCCTGCCTTCCAGCACCCAATAGTGGCGGACAAGGCGCAGCGCCGTGTCGTTGGCTTCCGAGCCGGAGGAGCCGTAGAACACCTGGCTGACGTTCTTCGGTGCGATTTCCGCCAGCTTCTTGGACAGCAGCACGGGCGTCGGCGTCGAGCATTTGAAGAAGGAGTTGTAGTAAGGCAATTCCTTCATCTGGACATAGGCGGCCTCGGCCAGCTCGTCACGCCCATAGCCGACGTTGACGCACCACAGCCCGGCCATGCCGTCAAGGATTTCAGCCCCTTCGGAATCGTAGATGAATGGTCCGTTGGCGTGGGTGATGATGCGCGAGCCGGCCTCGCGCAGTTCCTTGTGATCGGTGAACGGATGGAGATGATGCGCGGCATCGATCTGCTGAAGCTGCTTCAGCGAATAATTCTGATAGGTCATGGATGTGATCTTTCCTCTGGATTCTATCCGGCCCAAGCCGGGGCGAATGCATCAGAGGCAAGCAGGCGGCGAATAACCGATGCGGGCGCACAGCCGCAAAAGCTCGGCGCGCAGCGTGCGCGATGACGGTGTCACCGCGATCCGGAATGCACGAGCTGATAGCCTAGCGAGAGCCATGGCAGACACCTTAGAGCAAAGGGCGGTCGAGGTGAACCACTCCTTTGCTCAGGCGGCGCCATGGAAAGAGGTCAGGCTTCGCCGCTCAACGCCCTTTGTAGAAACACATATTTCATCGCGGTCTGCGCCGCCTGCGGCCGGCGGTCGCCGCGACCGCCATGGCCGCCTTCTGTCTCCTCGAAGAACATCGTCTTGGCATGACCGGCTTCCTGCAGACGCGCGGCCATCTTGCGCGCATGGCCGGGATGGACCCGGTCATCGGCGGTCGAGGTGGTCAGCAGAACCGGCGGATAGGCGGCACCGGCATCGACATGCTGGTAGGGCGAATAGGCGGAAAGCCACTTCGCGTCTTCCGGTTTCGACGGATCGCCATACTCGGCCATCCAGGAGGCACCGGGCGGCAATTCGGTGTAGCGCAGCATGTCGAGGAGTGGCACCTCGATGATGACGGCACCGAAAAGTTCGGGGCGCTGCGTCAAGGAAACGCCGGTCAGCAAGCCGCCATTCGAGCCGCCCTGGATGCCGAGCGAGGCTGCTGTCGCAATCCCGCGTCGAACGACATCCTGCGCAACCGCGGCGAAATCGTCGAAGCCATTCTGGCGATTGCCCTTGAGCGCCGCCTGATGCCAGGCCGGGCCGAACTCGCCGCCGCCGCGGATGCAGGCCTGCACATAGGCGTTGCCCTTCTCCAGCCACAGCCTGCCGCGCACGCCGGCATAGCCAGGCAGCAACGGCACTTCGAAGCCCCCATAGCCATAGAGCAGCGTCGGCACCGGACCTTTCTGGTCGCGCCGCCTGACGACGAAATAGGGGATCATCGTGCCGTCCTTCGAGCGCGCCTCGAACTGTTCCGAGATCAGCGGCGAGGCATCGAAACGCGCCGGCTGCGATTTCACGGTGGCCAGCGTCTCGCCATTGTCGTCCGACCAGATGATCGAGCTCGGCGTCAGGAAATCGGTGAAGGAGAAGGAAACGCTCGAGCCGAACTGTTCGGCATGGCTGATGCCGACATTGCCGTTTTCGGGCAACGCGACCGGTTTCAGCGACCAGCCTCGATCGGTCCGCTCGCAGACGACGACCTTGCCGCGCACATTGTCCATCAGGTTGATGAACAGCCGGTCCTGCGTGCGGGCAATGCCGGCGATGGAAACGCGATACGCCGGCTCGAACAAAGTCTCCACCGGGCCGAGCGCGTCGGTCTTGACCCAGTGCGCCAGATCCAGCGAATAGAGGCCGTCAGGCTTGCACAACGTGCCGTCGGGCGCCGTCCACGGGCTGCGCAAGCCGAAGACGAGCTGATCCCTGAAGATCGCGGTGTCGGTCATGTCGTCCGGCAAAGGCAGACGTCTGTTTTCACCGGAAGGCAGCCGGAGGAAGATGTGCGAAGCGAAGAAATTCAGCGTCCGGGCCAGGATCAAATAGCGCTTGTCGCCGTCGAACTCGACAGCTGCGCCAACGGCCAGATCCTCTTTCTGCGCCTCGAAGATCGGTGTCGCGTCTTCGAGCTTCGTGCCGCGCTTCCAGAGCTTGACCACGCGCGGATAACCGGACTCAGTCTTGTCGGCTTCCTCGAAGGCCGCCGAAACGATGACCATGTCCTTGTCCAGCCAGCTGAAACCCGACTTGGATGCGGGCGCGCGAAACCCATCTTCTACAAAGGATTTGGTTTCGATGTCGAACTCGCGCATCTCGCTGGCGTCCCCGCCATCGGGCGACATCGAGACAAGGCAGCGACTGAAGTCCGGATAGAGCCGGCTGGCGCCGCTGAACACCCATTTGATCCCCTCCTTCGCCGCAAGCTGGTCGAAGTCGATGATCGTTTCCCAGTCGGGCTTCTCGGTCTTGTAGGACGCGACCGTCGTGCGACGCCAGAGGCCGAGCAAATTGGTCTTGTCCTGCCAAAAATTGTAGACATGGCCTTTGAGTGCGGCGCCGACCGCGATGTTGTCCTCGGCCGTCATCAGGTCGAGCGCGGTCTGGAACGACGCCTGATAGGATGGATCACCCTGCAGCTCGCCAACCGTGACCTCGTTCTGGCGATGCACCCAGTCGAGCGACTGCGTGGCTGTCCTGTCCTCCAGCCAGAGGAAGGGATCGTTGGTCTCGGTGGCGGATCTTGGTTTTTGGCTGGGCTTGGTCATGAGGTCTCCGATAAACGCGTCGCTTTTGGCATTGCCAACATCGATATGCCATGTCCGATATTCAATATGTTCAACGCACGATTGAGGCTTTCCGCCGGCCAGCCAGGCTCGCGATCGCCAGCGCCAGGCACATCAGGCCGAGCGTGATCGGCAGCCCGCCGGCGCCCAGAATATCCATGGCGCCGCCCGCCAGCGGCGGCACGGCGATGCCGCCGACGCCCCACATCAAGGAGAACGCTGCGTTGCCGGCGACCAGTGTCGAGCCTGTGAAGCGCTCGCCGAGCTCGATGATCGACATCGTGTAGATGCCGTAGGAAACAGCACCCCAGATGAAGATCATCGGCCAGACCAGCGGCGTCTCGATGAGCGGCGGCAAAAGCGCGCAGCCGAGCACCGTCAAGGCAACACAGACAAGCCGCACCAGGCGCGCGGAAAGCCTTTCCGCCAGCAAGCCAAGCGGCACCTGCATGGCGATGTTGCCGGCAATCATCACCGACAGCAGCGCCGACATGCGGGTTTCAGTGATGCCGTGATGGGTGCCATAGACCGGCAGCAAGGCCAGCGCCCCCTGTTCAAAGCCGGCGGCCACGATGACGGCAAACAAAAGCAGCCAGGCCAGCGGCACGAAGCCAAGCACCGAAACCTGGTTCCCCGCCTCGTCGACCTTTGGCAGGCGCTGCAGCACCGAGGCCAGGCAGATGCCGCACAGCACGAAGGCGAAAATGCCGACGAGGAAGGGCGGCCAGCCTTCCGTGCCGACGGCAAGCAAGCACAGCGGCCCGGCCGCGAAACCGGCCGAGATGATCGTCGAATAAACACCCATGACGCGGCCGCGCCGCGTCGGCGGCGCCAGCGCGATCACCCAGATCTCGCTCAGCACATAGAGCGGATTGGTCACCACGCCGATCAGGAAGCGCAGCGGAAACCAGAGATAGACGTTCTGCGTCCAGCCGATCAGCGCCAGCACGATTGCCGACAGAGCAGCACAAATGAGCGCCGTGCGCCCTGCCCCGAACCGCCGCGCCAGCGCCGGGATCAGCGGCGACGACACGATGAAGCCGATCGGCGTCATCGCCGCAGACAGGCCGATCATCGCCGGCGAAACGCCCTGACGCTGCAGGATGAAGCTCAGCAGCGGATAGGACAGCCCCTGCGCGATGGCGAACACCGAGACGGTCGCGATCACCCCCGTGATCGCCGCCCACTGCATCGTCTCGTCGTTCGATTCCGCCAGGTTCATTGTGCGCACCGCTATCGGGGTTGCAGGATTAGCGACTGCGTCATCTGGTGGTAAGTCCCCTGGCGGGAGAAAACTGCTTGCTCCAGACAATGCCTGTCAGGAGGCTCGGCCTGTCAGGAGGCTCGGCGCCCGGACGAGCGATACAGCGCGAACATCACCGGCACCGCGTCGAGGCCGGCGGTAACGACCGGCAGTCCGAGCGGAAAGGCCGAGCGGGATCTGCAGCGGGATGTTGCCCAGCGAAAGCGCCATCATCAGCGAGGCCAGTACGGCTTGCGCCAGGCCGTAACTGGCGCCGAAGACCGGGATCAGCGCATAGGTGCTCTGCTGGACCGCGGCCGAGATCAGCACGGCAAGCAGCAGCGCCGGCGCCAGCTTGGCAAACCCGATAAGGCCGCTGGCCGTCATCCTCGAAACGGGTGAGCTTTGATGAGACGGCATGCAGGATCACCGCACAGAGCGTAAAGCCGGCGACAGCGACAAGAAAGGCCGGCCAGCGAAATCCGCTTGCGCCAACGGGGCAATGCAATCGGGGCCGCGCAACTGCCGTTCCGGTATGTCGCTTCCCTCGCCCTAGTGGTCGCCGCCTCCGCAATGGCTGGACAGCCGCCGGTCCATTATGCCGCCCGCTATCGCATCGTACGAGGACCACCATGACCGCCGCCCTACAACCAGCAGAACCGGCATTGGCCACCGATCGCGCCCGTCGCGGTGGCCGCGCCGGAAAGCGCGCCGGCGGCTCGGCCGCGTTCGAGCAGCCGGCTTTCCGCCAGCTGAAAAACCCGCTGACGCCGACCAGGCTGGTCTCCGACGACGAGCTGGAATCGATCCACCTCGCTTCGTTGCGCGTGCTGCGGGAAATCGGCGTCGACGTGCTGCATGACGAAGCCCGCCGCATCATGAAAGCGCATGGCGCCGACGTGCGCGATGGCAGCGAGCGGGTGCGCTTCGACAGCGACATGATCCTGGAACTGGTGTCGCATTGCCCGTCGGAGTTCACCATCCATGCCCGCAACCCCGCGCACAATGTGCGCTTTGGCGGCAATAATGTGATCATCTCGATGATGGCGTCGGCGCCCAATTGCTCCGACATCGATCGTGGCCGCCGGCCTGGCAATCAGCAGGACTACCGCAATTTCCTCAAGCTCGCGCAGATGCACAATATCCTGAACTGCACGGGCGGCTATCCGGTCGAGCCGACCGATATCCATCCATCCGTCCGCCATCTCGAATGCATCCGCGATCTCAGCGTGCTCACCGACAAGGTGTTCCACATCTATTCGCTCGGCAAGGAGCGCAATGTCGACGGCATCGAGATCGCCAGGATCGCGCGCGGCATCAGCCACGAGCAGCTGCTCGAAGAGCCGTCCGTTTTCACCATCATCAACACCAATTCGCCGCTCAAGCTCGATGTGCCGATGATGGAAGGCATCATCCAGATGTCGAGCAAGGGCCAGGTCGTGGTCGTGACGCCGTTTACCCTATCGGGTGCCATGGCGCCGGTCACCATCGCCGGCGCGCTGGTGCAGCAAAACGCCGAAGCACTTGCCGGCATCGCCTTCGCGCAGATGGTGCGCAAGGGCGCGCCCGTCGGCTATGGAGGCTTCACCTCCAATGTCGACATGAAGTCCGGTTCACCGGCCTTCGGCACGCCGGAATACATGAAGGCGCAGCTCGTTGGTGGCCAGCTTGCCCGCCGCTACAACATACCCTACCGCACCTCCAACACCTGCGCCGCCAACACGGTCGACGCGCAGTCGGCCTACGAAAGCGTGTTCTCGCTGTGGGGCGCCATCCAGGGCGGCGGCAATCTGATGATGCACGCCGCCGGCTGGCTCGAAGGGGGCCTGCGCTGCTCCTACGAGAAGACCATTCTGGACATCGACCTGCTGCAGATGGTGGCCGAATTCCTGACCCCGCTCGACCTTTCCGAGGAGGCGCTCGGCTTCGACGCCATCCAGTCCGTCGGCCCTGGCGGCCATTTCTTCGGCACCCAGCACACGCAGGACCGCTACAAGACCGCCTTCTACTCGCCGATCCTGTCCGACTGGCGCAATTACGAGACCTGGGCGGAAGCCGGCTCGCCGACAGCGCTCGAAAAGGCCAACAAAGTCTGGAAGGAACGGCTTGCGTCCTACGAAGAGCCCTACATGGATCCGGCCATCCGCGAGGAACTCAACGCCTTCGTCGCCAAGCGGCGGTCCGAAGGCGGCGCGCCAACCGATTTTTGATCATTGCCTTGATGAATAGCCGACCCCCACTCCGTCGAGCTTCGCTCGACACCTCTTCCCCGATCGACGGGGTTGAGGAAGGGTGCACACCGCGCCCACTCGATTCAATTCCTTCAAAAACGGACCTATCTTGATGAAATCTCATGTAAAAGCGGTTGTCATCGGCGGCGGCGTCGTTGGCTGCTCGGTTCTCTATCACCTGGCCAAGGCTGGCTGGACCGACATCATGCTGATCGAGCGCTCGGAGCTAACCTCCGGCTCGTCCTGGCACGCGGCGGGCGGCTTCCACACGCTGAACGGCGACCCCAATGTCGCCAAGCTGCAGGCCTATACGGTGCAGCTCTACAAGGAGATCGAGGAAATATCAGGCCAATCCTGCTCGCTTCACCTGACCGGCGGCGTGATGATGGCCGATACGCCGGAACGAATGGACTTCCTGCGCCTTGCCCACGCCAAGGGCCGCTATCTTGGCATGGACACCGAGCTGATCACCCCGTCCGAAGCCAAGGCGATGTTCCCGCTGATGGACGAGACCAATTTCGTCGGTGCCATGTGGGATCCGGTCGAAGGCCATCTCGACCCGTCCGGCACGACCATTGCCTACTCCAAGGCGGCGAAGAAGCTCGGCGCCGAGATCGTGCTGCGCAACCGCGTTGTCGAACTGACGCAGGAGGTCGACGGCACCTGGAATGTCGTCACCGAACAGGGCACGGTGAAGGCCGAGCATGTCGTCAACTGCGGCGGCCTGTGGGCGCGCGAGATCGGCCGCATGGTCGGCGTCGAACTGCCGGTGCTGGCCATGGAGCATATGTATCTCCTGACCGAGCCGATGCCGGAGGTCGAGGAATTCAACAAATCGACCGGGCGCGAAATGATCGGCGTGCTCGACTTCAAGGGCGAGATCTACACCCGCCAGGAGCGCAACGGCATCCTGCTCGGCACCTATGAAAAGGCCTGCAAGCCGTGGTCGCCGATCAACACGCCGTGGGATTTCGGCCACGAACTGCTGCCGCCGGACCTCGACCGCATCGCGCCGTCGCTGGAAATCGGTTTCAAGCATTTCCCCGGCATCGAGAAGGCCGGCATCAAGCAGATCATCAACGGCCCCTTCACCTTCGCGCTCGACGGCAACCCGCTGGTCGGCCCGGTGCAGGGCCTGACCAATTTCTGGTGCGCCTGCGCGGTCATGGCCGGCTTCAGCCAGGGCGGCGGCGTCGGCCTCGCTTTGTCGAACTGGATGGTGCATGGCGATCCCGGCTTCGACGTCTGGGGCATGGATGTCACCCGCTTCGGCGAATGGGCCGGCCTGCGCTACACCAACGCCAAGGTGCGTGAAAACTATTCGCGGCGCTTCTCCATCCGCTTCCCCAATGAGGAACTGCCGGCGGCGCGCCCCGCACAGACGACGCCGCTCTACGACACCATGCTAGCCAACAACGCCGTCATGGGCGACTCCTGGGGCCTCGAGACACCGCTGTGGTTCGCACCGAAAGGCAAGGAGCCCAGGGATATCGTCTCCTTCCATCGCTCCAACTATTTTGGGCCGGTCGGCGAGGAAGTGCGCGCCACGCGGGAGCGCGTCGGCGTCACCGAGATCGCCAACTTCGCCAAATACGAAGTGTCTGGGCTAGCGGCTGAGGATTTCCTCAACCGGTTGATGACCAACCGCATGCCGAAGACCGGCCGCATCGTGCTGACGCCGATGCTCAACGAATTCGGCAAGCTGATCGGCGACTTCACCATCGCCAAGGCCGCCCCCAGGGGTGGAGAAGACCGCTTCATGATCTGGGGTTCGTCGGCCGCGCAGAAATACCACATGCGCTGGTTCGAAAAACATCTGCCGAAGGATGGATCGGTGCGCATCCACCGCTTCGACCAGACATTGGTCGGCCTTTCGATCGCCGGACCGAAATCGCGTGACCTGCTGCAAAAGCTGGTCGACGTCGACATCTCGACAAAAGCCTTCCGCTTCATGGATTTCCGCGAAATGGCGGTCGGCGGCGCACCTTGTCTCGTCAACCGCATCACCTACACGGGCGACCTCGGCTACGAGATCTGGATGGCGCCTGCCTATCAGCGCCTGGTCTACCAGGCGATCAAGGACGCCGGCAAGGAATTCGGTCTCGTCGATTTCGGTATGCGCGCTCTGCTCTCCATGCGCCTGGAAAAGAACTTCCCGACCTGGTTCCGCGAGCTGCGGCCGATCTACGGGCCGTTCGAAGGCGCGATGGACCGCTTCATCAAGCTCGAGAAGAACGATTTCATCGGCCGAGAGGCTGCCGCCAAGGAGCACGCCGAGGGACCGAAACTGCGCCGCGTCTCCTTCATCGTCGATGCAGCCGATGCCGACGTCATGGGCGACGAGCCGATCTGGGCCAAGGTCAGCAAGGACTATGGCACGGTTGAAAAGCCGCATGGCTATGGCGCGCCGCGCTTCGACACGGGCGGCAAGGAGATACGCGGCTCCAAGGCCGCCGAAGGCGCTTCGGCTGTACGTGGCATCGTAGACGGCGACTGGCGCGTGGTCGGCTGGGTTACGTCGGGCGGCTATGCCCACTATGTGCAGAAGTCGATGGCGCAAGGCTATGTACCAGCAGCACTTGCCGAGGACGAAAGTGCCGGACTGTTCGAGATCGAGATCCTCGGACACCGGCGTCCGGCCCGCATCAATGTCGAAGCACCATTCGATCCGAGCGGCGAGAAGATGCGGACCTGAGGTTCGACCATGGACAGCGCGGGGCCAAAGGGCAGCTTTGGCCGGCATCGCAAGATCATGCCGTTCGAGCCGGGCTCGATCGAGGCGCTGCGCGACGCCTCCCGCCAGAAGGCGGCTTCGCTCAACCAGCATGTTCTGGGCTATGGCGCGCAGGCGGAAGCCGAATGGGCCGCGGCGGGCATTGCCGCTCCCGACCTGCCGGCGATGCGAAAATACCGGCTGGAGCGCATCCGCGCCGAGCTGAAGCGCCGCGGCTATGCCGGTGCCCTGCTCTACGACCCCGTCAACATCCGCTACGCCACCGACAGCACCAACATGCAGCTGTGGGTGGCGCACAATCCGACACGGCATTGCTTCGTCGCCACCGACGGACCGGTGATACTGTTCGACTATTTCTCCTGCGAACACCTGTCCGATCATTCCGGCGTCGTCGACGAGGTGCGGCCGGCGGTGTCGTGGATGTATCTCTATAGCGGCGAGCTTACGGAGCAAAAGGTCCGCCGCTGGGCCGCCGGCATCGCCGATCTGGTCAGGGAACATGGCGGCGGAAACAGCCGCATCGCCGTCGATCACATCAACCCTGAAGGCGTCGAGGAACTGGCACGCCTTGGTGTTTCGATCGGCAATGGCGAAGCGGTGATGGAGAATGCGCGGCTGATCAAGTCGCCGGACGAAATCCTCGCCATGCGCCGCGCCATCGTCGCGTGCGAAGCAGCGATGGGCGAGATGGAACAGGCCCTGAAGCCTGGCATTTCCGAAAATGAGCTATGGGCCGAACTGCATCGCGGCAACATCGCGCGCGGCGGCGAATGGATCGAGACCCGGCTGCTGACGTCAGGGCCGCGCACCAATCCATGGTTCCAGGAATGCTCGTCTCGAAAGATCGAGGCCGGTGACCTCGTCGCCTTCGACACCGACCTGATCGGCCCCTACGGCTTCTGCGCCGACCTGTCGCGCACCTGGCTGTGCGGCGACGCAAAACCGTCTGACGAGCAGCGAGAGCTGTTCCGCATCGCCGCCGACCAGATCGCGCACAACACGGCATTGATGCAACCGGGCATCTCGTTCCGCGACCTCGTCGAACGCTCGGCGGTGCCGCCGGGTGACTGCTTCCCGACGCGCTATGGCGTGCTCTATCATGGCGTCGGCCTGGCCGATGAATACCCGACCTTGCCGCATGCCTGCGACTGGACATCAGATACGCCGGACGGCGTGCTGGAACCGGGAATGGTGTTGTGTGTGGAAAGTTACATCGGCAGGCTTGGCGGGCGCGAAGGCGTCAAGATCGAGGAACAGATCCTGATCACCGCGGCCGGCAACGAGCAGCTTTCAACCTATCCGCTTGACGAGCGGCTGCTCGGCTAGGCCGGCAAGGACCTCGCGCAGCGCGGTTACCGTCTTTTCCGGCGTCGTTGCGGCGGTGATGTAGGGCAGGCCCTTGCGCCGTCCCGTCCAGCCAACGACCCTTACTTTCCGAGCTGCCGGCTCGAAGCGCTGCGCCAGCACCCAGCTCTCGCAGTCGATGGCCGCGACATCGGCCTTGCCCTCGGCAATCGCGACGATCGAGGAACGGTGCCCGCCGCTTTCGCTGCGCGAGGCAAAGAGGTCAAGGCTCTCGCCCATTGCCTCCAGGTCGCGCGTCAGTCCGATCAGGCCGGACATGGAATCGAGATTGTTGAAGGTGAAGCGCCTGCCACGGATGCGATCGAGCGGGATCAGCGGGCTGCCGTCATCTGGCGAGGCAACCGACGGCGCGCCATCCGCCAGCATAACGATGGCGCTGGAGTAGAGCTCACCCTGCCCGCCTTCATAGGCGTCGTAGCTCGGCTGGCCGACCACTTGCACATGCCTGGACAGACCTAGTTCCATCGGCCCCCAGCAGGTCTGCGAGAAAAGCAGCGCCGGATGCAGCCACAATTTGAGAAAGTCGAGTTCGTCCGGCGACAATGTCGCCCGATCGGATGCAATCAGTTTTCCCTGGGCATCGTGAATGCCGCCCGGCACCGGCGGCAGGTCACCATTGCGGCGCGCGATGGTTTGCGGCGCGTCGATACCCTTTTGCCGGAAGGCATCGCGCAGCAGCGCCCATTGCGCGTCGACGTCATCGCGCACTTCAGGCCAGTCATACATCGGCAACGCCGCAACCAATTCGCTCATGTCGGAATTCGACCGCTATGCCCGGGATTGAAGGGAACCGACCGCAGCCAGTCTAGCACGCAGCACCTGCCTGCCACAAAAACTCATTCCTTGGGCGGCTCCGCGGGAACCGGCGCACTGCCAAGCCCGCTGATGCTGCGCGCCCTGACGCGTGGCTTGAACGCCCTGCCGGGCTCCGCTTGGCGCCGCAGCACCGGGTGCACGACCGGCTCCTTCGCCTTGAACGCATAGGCTTTGATCAGCGCGAAATAGTTCGGATAGGCATAGCCATTGTTCATCCGCAGCCATTCCTCACGGCGGTCACGAAACAGGTTGGGCAGCTTGTACCAGGCTACTGTCGGGCTCTTGTGGTGGACGAAGTGCAGATTGTTGTTGAGGAACAGGAACGACAGCGGCGAGCGCTCGACGATCACCGTGCGGCCTTCCGGATGTTCCGACCATTGATGCTCGGCGAAAGTACGGATCGAGATCAGCGACTGGCCGAGCCAGACCGGCACCAGAATGTAAAGCCACAGCGGGATGCCGAAGCCGGACTGGACGATCGGCACCACGATGGCAAGGCCGATCGCATGCAACAGCCAGGCCTTGCGGATCGCCTTGTCGCCGGCGATCATCTGCTTGGCGTCGTCGATGAAGAAGCCGATGCAGGACAGCCAGGGGCCGAGCACGAACCGGCCGGCCATGGTGTTGTTGATCTTGAGCACGAATTTCATCGTCGGCGGCAGCTCGTGATGCTGCCACAGCGCCTGGTAATAGCTTTCCGGATCGTCCAGCGGATCGGTCAACCGCTCGTCGGCGTGGTGGCGCAGATGGATGGTCTTGAAGCGGCGGAACGGCCAGACCAGGCCGATCGGCAGGAAGACGAAGGCTTCGTTGACCCGCGCGTTGCGCGTCGGATGTCCGTGCAGCGCTTCGTGCATGATCGAGGATTGCAGCGCGGCGGTGAAGGCGAGGACGGCGAGCGCCAGGATGGGGTAGGATGGCCAGAGCAGGAAACCGGTGGCGAGCCAAGTTGCGTAACAGAAGAAGGCGAGTACCACGGTCGGCCACTCGATGGCCGGTACTCTGTGTCGCCTGATGCTCTTGCTCGTCATGCTATCGACCACTGCCCCTCAGTCGCCGGAGCCCCAATTGGTTCCTGACAGCATTGTGTCAGGAGAATTGATTCCTCTCAACGAGACAAAGTGCACAAACTGTTGCGATTGCGCATTTTTGACCGCACATGTTATACATTGTAAACAGACTTAGGGATTTATTTACGCCTGAGAAGCACGTGAAGACGCTTCAGCGCAAATTTTTCCTCAATCGGACCGGAGCACCGATATGGACAAGCGCGACCTGTCGACCATCTTCCGCGAGCGCCTGAAAATGCTCTTGACACGCTCCGACCTCAACCAGTCGGCCTTCGCGACGGCGGTCGGCATCGACCGCTCGGCGCTGTCGCAGCTGCTGTCGGGCGCCTCGACCCGCCTGCCCCGCGCCGAAACGCTGCTCAATATCGCCGCCGAGTTCAAGGTGTCGCTCGACTGGCTTCTCGGCCTCAGCCAGGATGAGGGCCTCACCGGCGAAATCCGCGAGAGCCTTGAGATCGAGGAGGCACCGGACGGGTTCGACCGCACGCTGCTGGCCAAATGGCACGCCGAGGCCGCCGGCACCAAGATCCGCTACGTGCCCGCCGGCATTCCCGATCTTCTGCGCACCGAGGCGCTGATC
Organism: Mesorhizobium sp. M1338; assembly: GCF_040318045.1. NCBI lineage: Bacteria > Pseudomonadati > Pseudomonadota > Alphaproteobacteria > Hyphomicrobiales > Phyllobacteriaceae > Mesorhizobium > Mesorhizobium sp. M1338. The sequence goes on from NZ_JAMYLL010000011.1 coordinate 85,025, forward strand.
GAGTATGAGGCGGGCATCGCCAACAAGAGCCGCCTGGCGCAGGCCGGCGAAACACAATACCGCATCGACTACAACAGGCGGCCGGAAACCGACATGGAAGTCTGCATGCCACGCCACACGCTGGAGATCTTTGCACGCGGGCTGGGCGTCTGGGATCGTTTCCCGGAAGCCGACCGCCGCGCCCAACTCCTGCACATGGCGACGCTGCTCGACGACCTCTATCCAACCTTCCGGCTGTTTCTCTATGACGGGCGGATGCGCTATTCGATCCCCTACACCATCTTCGGACCCTATCGCGCCGCCATCTATGTCGGCGACATGTATCTGGTGCTCAACGCCACCCAGCCGATCCAGACGCTGATCCAGCATTTCGACAATCTGATCCGCGCCGCCGACATCAACGCGCACGAGGCGGCAGGCTTCGCGCACAGACTGGCCGGCATGTCGTTCCCAACAGGCACTGTCTGAGCTTGGGCGATCACGATCCTTTGGGCGGGCGGGGTGCCGCCGCCACTGCTATTTCATTGACTACACATAAAGACTTCTTTATATCCTTATTCGAATTCGAAACATGAAAGCCAATCCGATGACGACCACCAACCCAATCGACGCGCTGCTGGCTGAAAAGGGCGTGCTGCTGGCCGATGGCGCCACCGGCACCAATCTGTTCGCCATGGGTCTGGAGGCCGGTGAGGCACCCGAGCTGCTGAATGAGACGGCGCCCGACACCATCACCAGCCTGCACCAGAATTTCGTCGATGCCGGCGCCGACATCATCCTCACCAACTCGTTCGGCGGCACCCGTCACCGCTTGAAGCTGCACCATGCGCAGGACCGCGCGCATGCGCTGAACAAGCGCGCCGCCGAGCTCGCCCGTGCCGTCGCCGACAAGGCCGGCCGCAAGGTGATCGTCGCCGGCTCGGTCGGCCCGACCGGCGAATTGCTGGTGCCGCTTGGCGCCATGACCTATGACGAGGCGGTCGACGCCTTCGCCGAGCAGATCGAGGGCCTCAAGGCCGGTGGCGCCGAAGTTGCCTGGATCGAGACGATGTCGGCTCCCGACGAGATCCGCGCCGCGGCCGAGGCTGCCATACGCGTCGGCCTCCCCTACACCTACACCGGTTCCTTCGACACCGCCGGCCGCACCATGATGGGCCTGCTGCCGAAGGATATCCACGGCGTCACCGACGGACTTTCGCAGGCACCGCTCGGTGTCGGCGCCAATTGCGGTGTCGGCGCCTCCGATATCCTGGCCTCACTGCTCGATATGACCGAAGCGAAGCCGGAGGCGACGGTTATCGTCAAGGGCAATTGCGGCATTCCCGAATTCCGCGGCACCGAAATCCACTATTCCGGCACGCCCGAACTGATGGCCGACTATGTGCGCCTCGCCGTCGATGGCGGCGCCAAGATTATCGGCGGCTGCTGCGGCACCTCGTTCCAGCACCTTGCCGCGATGCGCAAGGCGCTCGACGCCCACACCAAGGCGGATCGTCCGACTGTTGCCGCGATCGTCGAGCGCATCGGTCCGATGCGCAACAAGGTGGCGACGGAAAACACCGCCGAGACCAGCGAAGCCCGCCGCGAGCGCCGCCGCGGCCGGGCCTGACCCATGGTTTTCGACTATTCGCTGTTGTCGGCGTAGCTCGACTGCGCCGACTTGAAGTCGACCACATTGTCGCCGCGCATCGTCATCAGCGCGCCGGATGAAACCGGATCGGTTATCTGCTCCAGCATGATGCGGAAGCGGTCGTTGGTCAGCGCCGACATGGCGGTGTCGCGCGCCTGCGCGACATCGTCGCTGATGCGCCTTGATTCGGATGATGGGGCTGATGAAACCGCGGAGGCGTCGCGTGCTGGCGGTATCGAGTTGACGATAGTCCTGATCTGCAATTCCGGCTCCTCAAGCCCCGTAGACATGTCCCGTGTAGCAAGGAGGGGGTTGCGATCCAGTACCGGAAATGCGGCGCAATTTAACGACCCGGGAAATTGCAAAAAAGGCCGGCAAGGGAATGAATCCCTCGCCGGCCTGCCTCACCCGCCCGTAGGTCGGCTTCCCCTATCAGAACGATCCCATCTGAAAGAAACCGGCCGTTATCACCACTACCGGTTACCGCCCAGCGCCGAGGCAAGGCGCACAAGCGAGAGGAACTCGGACCTGTACCCAAACGGGTCGGCTCCTCGAGCGGCAGTGGCGATCTCCATGATCTTGTCATAACCGAACTTCGCGGTCGCATCCTCGTCGCGCAGCTTCTGGCCGAAGGCCGCGACCGCGACGGAGAAACGCTGGTCGGTGCTGGCCTGGTCGAACGACGAAATCTCATTGGCCGAGGTCACCGGTGTGGTGATCAGCTTCGAGACGTCCTCGTTGGGCAGCTTGTAGCGGATCTTGACGAAGGCATATTCGTCCGCATTGGCGACACCGCCATTGTTGACCGACGCCTGGCCATAGCGCAGCGGATCGATCTGTTCCCCGCCGCCGCCCTTGGGTGTGATCTCGTAGATCGCGGTGACCGAGTGGCCCGAGCCGATATCGCCGGCATCGACGCGGTCATTGTTGAAATCCTCGCGGTTCAAGGCGCGGGTCTCGTAGCCGATCAAGCGGTATTCGGAGACCTTGTTCGGGTTGAACTCGACCTGGATCTTCACGTCCTTGGCGATGGTGAACAGCGTCGAAGAGGCATCCTCGACCAGCACTTTCTCGGCCTCGGCCAGCGTGTCGATATAGGCGGCGGTGCCGTTGCCGTTCTGGGCAATGGTCTGCATCATCTGGTCGTTCAAATTGCCTCGGCCGAAACCGAACACCGACAGGAAGACACCGGTCTTGCGCTCGCTCTCGATCAGCCGCTTCAGATCATCGTCATCGCTTTGGCCGACATTGAAGTCGCCGTCGGTGGCGAGCATCACCCGGTTGACGCCGTCCTTGACGAAGGATTTCTGCGCCAACCTGTAGGCTTCATTGATACCCGCCTCGCCGGCCGTGCTGCCGCCTGGCCTCAAATTGTCGATGGCACTGAGAATCTTGTCCTTTTCGGACGCCTTAGTCGGCTCCAGGACCGTACCGGCATCACCGGCATAGGTGACGATCGAGATGGTGTCGTCCGCCTTCAGCTTGCTGACCAGCAGCCGGAATGCCGACTTGAGCAGCGGCAGCTTGTCCGGCTCGTCCATCGAGCCCGAGACGTCGATCAGGAAGACCAGATTGGCCTTCGGCTGCTCGGCCGGCTTGACGTCAAATCCCTTGATGGCGACGTGCATCAGCCTGGTGTGCGTGTTCCACGGCGTCGGCATGACGCTGACGGTCGAGTTGAACGGCGTCGAGGCCGAATCCGGCCCCTTCCAGTCATAGGGGAAGTAGTTGATCATCTCCTCGACGCGCACCGTATCGGCCTGAGGCAGGGTGCCCTGTTTCAGCGAACCGCGCACAAAGGAATAGGAAGCCGTGTCGACATCGATCGAGAAGGTCGAGACCGGATCCTCGAGCGCGGCATGCACCGGATTGGTCTTGAAGTCCTCGACGCGGTCGCGGTTTTCCTGTTGCGGCTGCATCTGGTCGGCCGGCAAGGTCGACGGCTGCGGCACCATCAGCTTGGACTCGGCCCCTTGGACGCGACTGGCCCGCGCGGCATGGGGCGCGCTCGGCATTAGGCCAGCACTCTCCCGCGAAACCTCGCCGCTGGGCGCAGGCGCCGGCCTGGGAGCTGGCAAAGTTCCATACTCTGTCTCTTTGCCACTATAGGTCTTTAGGTCAAACCTCGACGACACGGTGGGAGTCGCCGACGCGTTCGGTTGTGCCGCACCGCCGGTAACGGTCGATTCGGATTTCGGCGGCGATGCCGGCGCCACGAGCGCATCGGTGGCATCGCGGCTTTCCACATCGGCGTCGGCCTTCTTGTCCTTCGCCAATTCGGTGGGAGCCGGCTTCGGCTCGGCGGTGGTCGGCTTCAGGGTCGCCGGCTTGTCGGCCAGCGTCTCGCTGATCTTCTCGTCGCCGCCGAATTTAGGCGGCTGCTCCCTCAGCATATGGAAGGTGGCGTATCCGGCGATCGGCAGGGCGACGAGCCCGGCAAGGGCCGGCGTGGCAATGAGTTTCTTTTGCATGATCTCGCTCCAGAGCTTTTGTGCTCGCTCTGTGAGACGAAGCCCGCCAACCGATCCTTGGGTGACGGCAGAAATATTTTCCTGATCATAGGCGCGCAGGGCGGCCTCAAAAGCACGTGCCTTCGCGCTCCCGCCCGGCGCCGGTGCCGCGATGTCGCGCAGTTTCTTGAGTTCGTTGTCGTCGACCATGGTCACACTTCCCCGGCCGTGCGCATCAGCGTCTTCAGCCGTTTCTTCGCTTCATGGATGTGCCAGGAAACCGTCGTCTCCGAGATCGCCATCGCTTCGGCGGCGGACGCGTGGCTCAACCCTTCGCCATAGACCAAAAGCACCGCGTCACGCTGCTTATCCGGCAATTGCCGAACCGCTGCCCATAGGGCGTCGGCCGGGTCTTCCGGTTCGGCCGACGCATCGCCCGTGATCAGCGCATGGATGCCGTAGGCCTCGGTCTTGACCGTCTCACGCGCGGTCTTTCGCATCGTGTCTCGCGCGGCGTTCATCGTCACGGAATAGAGCCATGTCGTGAAGGCGCCGCCGCCGCGATAGTCGCGGATCGCCTTGCCGAGCCGGACGCAGACCTCCTGGGCGATGTCTTCGGCGTCCGCCTTCCTGCCGCACCATCGATAGGCGGCCCGATAGACAAAGTCGTAATGGCGCTCCAGCAATGTGCTGAAGGCCCCCCTGTCTCCGCCCTTCGCCCGCCCGATCAATTCGGCGTCGGAGGCTTCGCTCTCATCCAGCATCATCGCCATCATTTGCCTGTTGGACGAAGGCTAATGGCTAATCCTTGGGGTAATGGAAAGATTTTTTCGGAAACGGCCGGATCGTGACCATCAACGCCCCTGCTTGACACATCCATATCTCGGTGGTTATACGTTAAACCAATAGCCGCCGGGTTATCGATCCCAAATGACGAACGCTCACGATGTCCTCTTCAGAACGCTCTCCGATCCGACGCGTCGTGCGATCTTCGAGCGCTTGTGCCGCGAGGGCGAACAGACGGTGGGAGCGTTGACGGCTCAATCCGGGGTCTCGCAGCCCGCGGTGTCGAAGCATCTCGGTCTTCTCAGGCAGGCCGGACTGGTGCGCGATCGCCATGAAGGACGGCAGACCCATTACAGCGCCCAGCTCGCAGCACTTTCCCCACTAACCGACTGGACGAACCAGATGAACGCGTTCTGGCAGAGCCGGTTCGACGACCTCGAAAATTTGCTCAAAAGAATGGACCAATGACCAGCACAGCGACCGAAACGCGCTCCGTCATCGTCGAACGTGATATCCCCTATCCGCCGGAGAAGATCTGGCGCGCCCTCACCCAACCGCATCTGATCGAGGAGTGGCTGATGAAGAACAACTTCAAGCCAGTCGTGGACCACCGTTTCAATCTCAGCGCCGACTGGGGCGGCGTCGACTGTCGGGTCCAGACGGTCGAGCCCAACAAGACGCTATCCTACACCTGGGATACCAAGGATCTCGAGAGCGTGGTCACCTGGACGCTCACCGCTACGAGCACGGGGACCCATCTGCGCATGGAGCAGACGGGCTTCCGGTCGGACCAGCAGCCCTACTTCCGCGGCGCCACCGTCGGCTGGCAGAGGTTCCTCGCTGCCCTGGAGGATGTCCTGGCGCGGCTGGATTGAAAGCCGCCGGCAAGCGGATCGCTGGGTCCGCTTCGGCCCGTTGACAGGAGGTGCCATTGGACAAGTGGATTCGGCAAATTCATCGCTGGCTGTCGATCATCTTTACGCTGACCGTCATCGCCAACTTCGTCACCATGGCATTCGGGCAGCCTCCCGCCTGGGTGGTCTACTCTCCGCTGTTACCGCTCGTCCTGCTGCTGTTCAGCGGCCTGTACATGTTCGTGCTGCCCTATGCCACCAAGGGACGCGACGCGCAGCGCGCGGACGGATAGGTGTGGGCAGAATGGCCAAGACGCTGGGACAATCCATCAAGGCCAAGGCTGCACCGGTGCTGCTCTCGGGCGGCAACCCGCAAATCGCCAAGGGCGACGGCGACGCCCCCGTGCAGGCATACATCGCCGCAATGCCAGGCTGGAAGCGCGATCTCGGCGAGCGCCTCGACGCGCTCATCCAGCGCAGCGTGCCTGACGTGCGCAAGGCCGTGAGATGGAATTCGCCGTTCTACGGCATCGAAGGCCAAGGCTGGTTCGTGACGTTTCATGTCTTCACCCACTACGTGAAGGTGACCTTCTTCAGCGGCATGTCGTTGCGGCCGATCCCACCCGGCGGCACGGCGAAGAGCAAGGATGTGCGCTGGATCGACATCCGCGAAGACGACCAGTTCGACGAGGCGCGGATGGCGGACTGGGTGAAGCAGGCCGCCGCCCTGCCCGGCTGGGTCCCGTAGCGACCGAATACGACAGAGGAGAAATAGCCATGAAGATCAAGCTGACCAGTGTGCACGTGGACAACCAGGAGAACGCACTGCGCTTCTATACCGACGTGCTCGGCTTCACCAAGAAGGCCGATTTCAGCAATGGACCCTATCGCTGGCTGACCGTGACCTCGGCCGAAGAGCCTGACGGGACCGAGCTGCAGCTCGCCCTCAACGACAACCCGGCGGCCAAGGCTTATCAGGAAGCCATCTTCAAGCAGGGGCAGCCCGCGGTTATGTTCTTCACCGACGACGTCAAGGGCGACTACGAGCGCATCAAGGCCAAGGGCGGCGCGTTCACCATGCCGCCGACCGAGGTAACCGGCTCGACCATCGCTCAGCTGAACGACAGCTGCGGCAACCTCGTTCAGATCACCCAGCTGGCGCGCTGGTAAAGGACGGCGGTTGAACGCGTCGAGGCACAGGAAGGCACCCAATGAACCCATCCGAACAGATCGACCAGCTGATCGCCGGCCTCAAGGACTGGCGCGCCGAGACGCTCACCGGCATCCGCAAGACCATTCTTGCAGCCGACCCGGACATCGTCGAGGAGTGGAAGTGGATGGGCAGCCCGGTATGGTGCCTGGACGGGAACATCGTCGTCGGCAATGCCCACAAGGACAAGGTGAAGCTCACCTTTTTCCATGGCGCCAGCCTGCCCGATCCCGACAAGCTGTTCAACAACGGTTTTGGCGGCAAGGTGTGGCGGGCAATCGATATCCTTGAGGGCGACAAGCTCGATGAGGGCGCCCTGAAAGACCTTGTCCGGGCCGCCATCGACTACAACCGGGCCAAAAAGAAGAAGAAAGCGCCGGCGGGTGCTCGGGCGAAGGCGCAGAAGTAACGGGTCCTAGGCAGCCTGGCCCGCCACCCATCCCGACGACCATGCCCACTGGAAATTATAGCCACCCAGCCAACCTGTGACATCGACGACTTCGCCTATGAAGAACAGGCCCGGCACGGATCTGGCCTGCATCGTCTTCTGGTCCAGTCCGTTGGTGTCGACCCCGCCCAGCGTCACTTCGGCGGTGCGGTAGCCCTCTGAACCGGCCGGCTTGATACGCCAGTCATTGATCGCGGCGGCGACGGTCTTGATCTGGGCATCGGAAAGATCGGCGAGGTTGCTCTCGATCCCGGTTCGTTCAGTGATCGATTGGGCAAGCCGCTTCGGCAGATGATTTGCCAGCACCGTCTGCACCGCCTGCCGTCCATTGCCGCGCTTGGCGGCACGAATGAGGTCCGCCACATCCACCCCCGGCAGCATGGCGATGCGGATTTCATCGCCCTCGCGCCAATAGGACGAGATTTGCAGGATGGACGGTCCGCTGACGCCGCGATGCGTGAACAGCATCGCTTCGGAAAACCGCGTCTTGCCGCAAGCGACTTCCGCGTCGACGGCGTTGCCGGCCAGGGGCGCCAGCCGTTCGAGCGTGTTGGCGTCGAATGTCAGCGGCACCAGCGCCGGCCGCGTTTCGACAATGGCTAGGCCGAACCGTTCGGCAAGCTCATAGCCGAAACCGGTCGCCCCCATCTTGGGGATCGACTTGCCGCCGCAGGCCACAACAACGGACTGGCAAGTGACCGTGCCGGTGGAGAGGGTGAGCACAAACCCCTCGGCCGTTTTGCGGACATCCGCAACGCTGGTCAACAGGGCCAGCTCCACGCCCCTGCCCTGCATTTCCGAGACCAGCATGTCGATGACCTGGCGGGCGGAGCCGTCGCAGAACAATTGCCCCAGCGCCTTCTCGTGGTAGGCGATGCGATTGCGTTGGACGAGCGCGATGAAATCGCGCTGCGTGTAACGGCTGAGCGCCGAAATGCAGAAATGCGGATTGCCTGAGAGAAAATTCTTCGGGCTGGCGTGGATGTTGGTGAAGTTGCACCGGCCACCGCCCGAGATGCGGATCTTTTCGCCCGGCATCGCCGCGTGATCGAGGATCAACACCGAACGGCCACGCTTGGCCGCCTCCACGGCGCACATCATTCCGGCGGCACCCGCGCCGATGATCACGACATCATAGAATTGCATCAGGCTATTCGTTCCCGCTCGACCCGCTCATCCGGGGCCGCGCCATTTGTGCTGCCTGATACCGCGAACGGGACGGCAGCCAACAGGCAAGAATAGCCGCGGAGAGGTTTGGGGGACAGGAACCAAGCGAAGACCGGACGTCGGCTTTCGACCTGAGCAGTTGACCACTTTGGCCTGACAGTTCTCTAGCAATCCTGTCCCAGCAGTTTGGTGATCTGGGGCGTAACGATTTTGGTGAACAGCCCGGGATCGCTGAAAGCCCTCGCAGAGAGCATGGCCCCATGAACCGATGCCATCAACATTTGGGCCTCCTCCTCCGGCCGGTTGTTCAACCGGAACAAGCCCTGCTCCACTCCAGCCCGCAGCACCGACGTAAGCCATCTCGCCAGGTTATGGAAATGAGCACGAATGCGCGATGCGACCTCTTCCGGCAGCATCTGCATCTCGCCAGCGAGCATCGCGCAGACGCAAAATGACGGCGAGGCATCGCGAATGCATGTCTGCCAGTAGTTCAGATAGGATCGCAGTTGTTCTGCAGGGCTTGAGAACTGCTTCCGGACAGATTCCAAACCGGATTCAGCCTGCCGCTTGTAGCGATCCACCAGCACCGAGACCAGTTCGGCCTTCGTCGGAAAGTGATGGTGGATGCTCGCCTTCCTGATGCCGATCGCAGCCGAGATATCGGCATAGCTGAACCCGTTATAGCCGCCTGCGACGATGAGCGACTGCGCGATGTCGAGAATTTTTTCGGACGTCGAAGTCTTTGATTCCATACCTTCGCCTACCTTCTGGTAGGAAGATTGTCAAGTATGTGCATCGCTCCTGCTTCTCACGAAGAGGTGTCCGAGCGCCGGGTTGACTCATGGGAAGATGCCTCCCTACTGGTAGGTAGACAACAACAAGGAGCCTGCCAATGCAAAGCCAATCTTCGACCCGGCCCAACTGGTTGCGATCCTATTATTTCGGACGCGCTATATTCTCTATCGCCTGGATTGCTGCCGCCATTCTCTTCAGCGGGCGACCCGGTCCCGCCGCGTTTCTGCTCGTGATCTACCCGGCATGGGACGCGTTCGCCAACCTGGTTGACGTCAGGGTAAATGGCGGCCTGAAAGCCAACTCGTCTCAAGCATTGAATGTCGTGGTCAGCCTGATAACGGCGCTCGCCGTCATCGTGGCGATCCGCAACGGCATGTATGCCGTTCTGGCCGTGTTCGGGGTTTGGGCGATCCTCTCGGGCCTGCTGCAGCTGAATACGGGACTAAGGCGTTGGCGCTACTATGGCGCGCAATGGGCGATGATCCTGAGTGGTGCGCAATCGGCCCTCGCCGGCGGCTTCATGATCAGCCTATCCCTCGGCACTGTTGCGCCGACGATTCTAGACATCGCCCCCTATGCTGGGTTCGGCGCGTTCTACTTTCTGCTTTCCGCCATTTGGCTTGTCGTCGCAGCCTATCGCAAGGCAGGCGCATAGGCGCTGCCTGTCCGGCGGTGGCAAAGTGAAAGTCATTTTGCCGCCGCAGCAGCGACAGCATCACTCATTCCCCGCAAGCACCCAGCAATCTCACCGTGCGAACGGGTGCGCACGCCTTCTTCAGCGCGATGTGTATCGCCACGAGTCATCCTCTGGCCTGGCAAACGAGTCCTGACCTCAGATCAGTGTCTCGGCGAAAAGCGTCGTCAATCGCTTCCAGTGGCGCTCGGCGCCCGCGGCATTGAAAACGCTGTGGTCTGGCACGCACCAGCCATGCGCCACACCGACATAGTTTTCGATGACGTGGTCGACTTCCGCAACTCTGAGCGCCTCGGCCAGCCGCGCCGATTGTTCCGGCGGAAAACTTCTGTCGACACCGGAAGTGCCGACATAAACGCGCGCCTGGATGGACGCTGCCTTGCGGTGCGGGCTGTCGGCGGCGTCGCTGGCCAAATTGCCGCCATGGAAACTCGCGGCTGCCTTTATCCTGTCTGGATAGGTCGCGGCGGCATTCAATGCCCGGCCGCCACCCATGCAATAACCGACCGTGCCGACCGGTCCGGTGACGCCCTCGGCAGCGAGAGCGTCGAGGAAAGCATCGCTGTCGCTGATGGTCATCTCCTGCGTCGTGCCGCTGACCAGCGCCGTCAGCGCCGCCTTGGTCTTTTCCTCGACGAAGGCGGTCTTGGCGTCGAACGGCCGGTAAGGCGCATTGCGGTAGAACAGGTCCGGCACCAGCACCGTATAACCTTCATTCGCCAGCCGCTCGGCCATGCTGTCGAGCGCCGGCCGCGGACCGAAAGCGTCCTGATAAAGAATGACGCCGGCCTTGGTCGAAGATGCCTTTGCCGAGCGGAAAAGCCCCGCCTTGGCAACGCCATCCCTGGTCTCGATGTGAAGCTGTTGTTTCGTCATCGCCCGGCTCCGTTCGTCAGATGCGCGATACATATCCGGCCGAACCGATACGGCAAGGCGTTCCCTGAACCCGGCGGTCAACATTTCGTGCAGGATTGCGTGTCGGTTTACAGTCCCGCGAATGCCGCCATGTGAAACGCCTGGACCTCCGGCGGATAGCGATAGGTTGTGCCATAGGGACAGGCGTTTCGATCGAGGCAGCCGCCGCTGCGGCACGGTTCGCCGTCCGTTCCCCGCACATGCGCAAGACAGCCCTGATAGGCAAATCCTTGCGCGGAATAGGCGTAGACTGGGCAAGATTTCAGGCATGGTTTCTCGACACAGGTATCGCAAAGGTGAGGCGCTGCCTCGGCGGCGCGAACCGGAAGCGTGTCCTCGAACAGCAGTGCACCGCGATAGGCGTGCCACAGCCCGTATCGCGGATGCATGAGGATGCCGAGCGGTGACGGCCTCAGCCCCTCCGCCCGCATCGCCCATTGCTGGAACGGCAGATAGGGCTTGTCCGATGGCGAAACGGCCCGCGCCCCGAATGCCTCCGCCACGGCACCGATCACTTCGCGCGACCACGTGTCGAGCGGATTGGCGATGCTCCGTGGTTGCTTTTCCCGCCAGCGCAGGAAATGCGGCCAGGGCGCGGCACCCCCCTGCCCCACCAGCAGGACGGCTCTGGCCGGCGCGCCCGATGATCCAGTTGGCGACGCTTCGCCGGGCGCGAAATTGAAACCGCCGCGAAGGACAAGGCCGTTGGCGAGAAGCGCCGCAGAGATGCGGTCAACGCTGCAGGCAGGCGCAATCATTCCTTCTTGACCGGATCGGAGAACGCGCTCCGCCAGACTTCCTTGTGGATGATGCTGGCGACTTTAGCCCCGCCTGACTCGGGCTCCTTTCAAGTGAAGGCGTCGGGCATCGACCCCTTCTTCCTGGCGATGAAGTCCTTCAAGGCCTCGTCGATGCTCGGATCGAGATGCGGCGCCTCGTAGCTCTCCAGCCAGCGGCGGGCAAGCTCGTTGGCGCGCTGCGGCGCGGTCTTCTCGCCTTCGGCCAGCCACTGCTCGTAGGAATTGTTGTCGGCGATGTTGGAGCGGTAGAAAGCGGTCTGGAAATTCGCCTGGGTGTGGTCGCAGCCGAGATAGTGGCTGCCCGGACCGACCTGGCGTATGGCATCCATCGCCTGGCCGTTTTCCGATAGATCGACCCCCTCGGAGAATTTCTGCGTCATGCCGAGCTGGTCGATGTCCATCATGAATTTTTCGTAGCAGGACGCCAGCCCGCCCTCGAGCCAGCCGGCCGAATGCAGCACGAAATTGGTGCCGGCCAGGATGGTCGAGTTCAGCGTGTTGGCGCTTTCATAGGCCGCCTGAGCATCCGGGACCTTGGACGCGCAGAGCGAGCCGCCGGTACGGAACGGCAGGCCGAGACGGCGCGCCAGCTGTGCCGCGCCATAGGAAACCAGCGACGGCTCCGGTGTGCCGAAGGTCGGCGCGCCCGACTGCATGGAGATGGACGAGGCGAAGGTGCCGAACAGCACCGGCGCGCCCGGCCGGATCAGCTGCGTGAACGAAGCGCCGGCCAGCACCTCGGCCAGAACCTGCGTCAGCGTGCCGGCCACCGTCACCGGGCTCATCGCGCCGGCAAGGATGAACGGCGTGACGATGCAGGCCTGGTTGTGGCGCGCATAGACTTTCAGCGCGCCGAGCATGGTCTCGTCGAACACCATCGGCGAGTTGGCGTTGATCAGGCTGGTCAGCACCGTGTTGTTCTCGACGAAATCGTCGCCGAACACGATCTTGGCCATGGCGACAGTGTCTTCGGCACGCTCCGGCGCGGTCACCGAGCCCATGAACGGCTTGTCGGAATATTTGATGTGGCTGTAGATCATGTCGAGATGGCGCTTGTTGACCGGCACGTCGACCGGCTCGCACACAGTGCCGCCCGAATGGTGGATCGACGGCGCCATATAGGCGAGCTTCACGAAATTCCGGAAATCCTCGATCGTCGCGTAACGCCTGACACCATCGAGGTCACGCACGAAGGGCGGACCGTAGACCGGCGCGAAGACCGTGGCATTGCCGCCGATCTGCACCGAGCGCTCGGAATTGCGGGCATGCTGGGTGTAGACGGACGGCGCGGTCTTGAGCAGCGAACGGCAAAGCCCCTTCGGAAAGTGCACGCGCTCGCCCTTGACGTCGGCGCCGGCCTCTTTCCACAGCTGCAGCGCTTCCGCGTCATCACGGAAGATGATGCCGATCTCCTCGAGCACCGTGTCGGTGTTCTTCTCGATCAGCGCCAGGCCTTCCTCGTCCAGCACCTCATAGACGTTGATCTTGCGCTTGATATAGGTGAGCTGCGTGCCCGGGCCACCGCCCGAACGTGCTGCCCGCCGGGCAGCGGCTCCGCCGCTGGCGCCGCGCCCACGTCGCGCGTTTGACGCTTCCTGATCGACTGCCGCGTGTTCGCTCATGGTGATTCTTCCCTGAATCTGTTCTTGTCTGGAATCCATAGCGGCTGCCTCTCGCCGCTTCTTGCCAGATCGTAGCCATGCACCCTATTCGAAACGGCCCGCCAGCGCCAACGCCTGTCGCAAAATCGACAAGAATTCCTAGAGAGTTGCGGTCGCTTTCCTTTTGCGGGAAGTCGCAAATCAGCTATGGATACATGCCCCTAGCGGGTTAGGAATGACCGTGAATATTTTGTGCTTTGCGACATGGTCGCGATGCCGGCAGGAGCTCGATACAAATGTCCGACGACGAGATCATCCTTTCCGAACTTTCCGACGACGAGTTGGTGCAGCAGATGCACGACGATCTCTATGACGGGCTGAAGGAAGAGATCGAGGAAGGCACCAACATCCTGCTCGAGCGCGGCTGGGTGCCTTACAAGGTGCTCACCGAGGCGCTGGTCGAGGGTATGCGCATCGTCGGCGAGGATTTTCGCGACGGCATCCTGTTCGTGCCGGAAGTGCTGCTGTCGGCCAATGCGATGAAGGCCGGCATGTTCATCCTGCGTCCGCTGCTCGCCGCCACCGGCGCGCCCAAGCAGGGCAAGATGGTCATCGGCACCGTCAAGGGCGACATCCACGACATCGGCAAGAACCTCGTCGGCATGATGATGGAGGGCGCGGGCTTCGACGTCATCGACCTCGGCATCAACAATGCGGTCGAGAAATATCTCGATGCCATCGAGCAGCACCAGCCCGACATCATCGGCATGTCGGCACTGCTGACCACGACCATGCCCTATATGAAGGTCGTCATCGATACGATGAAGGAAAAGGGCATCCGCGACGACTATGTCGTGCTGGTCGGCGGCGCGCCGCTGAACGAGGAATTCGGCAAGGCCGTCGGCGCCGATGCCTATTGCCGCGACGCGGCGGTGGCGGTCGAGACCGCCAAGGATTACATGAAGCGCAAGCACAACGTTCGCGCTTCGGCCTGAGCCGGCCGGCCCCGAAATGCCCCATGAAAAAAGCCGCGCCTTGCAGCGCGGCTTTTTTGTCCCCAGATGATGAGGAAGGCTGTGCGTGGATCAGGGCTTGGTAACGGTGTCCTCGACTGCCTTGGCCGTCGATTTGACGTCCTTGCCGACGCCACGGACGGTGTTCGCGCAAGCCGCAAGGGTCAAGGCGCAAGCCAGGATGGCAATCGGCGTGATGCGTAGCAGCTTCATGAACGGTGTCTCCCTCAACAGATAAATTAGCGCCACAACAACGAAGGCCGCTCGACTGGTTCCATGGCCAAGACGCAAAAAACGAAACCGAATCAAGACGACAGGCTGCTCGTTATCGCCTGTGGGATGATTGCGCGCGAAGTTCTGGCCGTCAAGGAACAGCTCGGACTGGATCACCTCGACCTGACCTGCCTGCCTGCGGAATTCCATTTCTATCCGGACCGCATCGCCCCGGCCATGGACAAGGCGATCGAAAAGGCCAGGGCGGAAGGCTACACCAACATCTTCGTCGGCTATGCCGATTGCGGCACCGGCGGCCTGCTCGACCGCATCTGCGAGAAGCACGGCGTCGAGCGCATGGCCGGCCCGCATTGCTTCGCCTTCTATCAAGGCATGGATGCCTACGCGAAGATCGCCGACGACGACATGATGTCCTTCTACATGACCGACTTCCTGTGCCGGCAGTTCGACGCCTTCTTCATGAAGCCTCTCGGCCTCGACAAGCACCCCGAGTTGATCAAGGACTATTTCGGCAACTACGAGAAGCTGATCTATCTCGCCCAGACCGATGATCCCGATCTCGACAAGGTCGCCGAAAAGGCCGCAAAGATGCTCGGTCTCGTTTACGAACGCCGCGCCACCGGCTATGGCGACCTGACGGCCGGAATGGCGCAGGCCGCCGCCGTCACCGGCTAGGCCGCCCGCAGTTCCGTTAGCACATCGGCAAAGCTCGTCTTGCAGACGAAACCCAGCCTGTCCCTCGCCCGCGACGCGTCGTAGACCCGGTCGATGGAGGAAAACATCGTCCAGCCTTTTCGCGCGTAAAGGGCCGGAAAATCCGGAAAATAGCGCGCGACGACGGATGGCGCATCGGCGATTAGCTCAGTGCAGTCTTCCGGTCGAAATGGCGTTGGCGCCGATACGATGAAAATATCAAAGCCGAGCTGTGGCGCCTTTTCCAGGGCAAGGATGTGGGCATCGGCCGCGTCCTCCACCGTCAACCGGCGAAACAACAGCTCATTGGCCTTGGTGTTGGCATCCGACTGCTCGATCCCATGCGCCATGTCGTCGGCTTCGGAAAGAAGCGCGCCGTGCGCAGCACCACCACCGGCAGCCCGTGCTGGACGTGATAGAGGCGGCAGAGATGCTCGGCCGAAAGCTTGGTGACGCCATAGATGTTGCGTGGCTCGGCCGACATTGCCTCCGTCAGCCATGCCGCCTTGCGCGCGCCACCGCTTAACCCGTCGCGTATCGCTTGCGAAATCATCAGCGAGGTCGTCGAGGTGAAAATGAAGCGCTGCACGCCGGCCGCCACCGCCGCGTCGAGCAGGTTCAGCGTGCCTTGCACATTGGTGGCGACGAAATCGCTGTTGGCGCGGCTCTCTATGTTGGGCTTGTGCAGCGCGCCGCTGTGGATGATCGCGTCGATCTGGTTGTCCCTGACCGTCCGCATGACAAGGTCGCGGTCGGCGATCGAGCCGATCATCCGCGTTTCCGCCGATGGCACCGGATCGAGCCCGGTGACATCGTGCCCAAGCGCGCGCAGCCGCGGCGTCAGCGCGCTGCCCAGCCAACCCGACGATCCCGTGAGCAAGATTCGCATTCGTCACACCATGATTTTTGACCGTGACGCTGTTAAGCACGGATGACAGGCGCCAACGACCCGATAAGTTATGCACCAGCCGGCGCTGCGCCAGACTTCAACCGGAGGCTTCCTATGACCCATCGCCCGCTGTTCGCCCTTGTCGGCTTGCTCTGCTGCACTCTTCCCGCCCTTGCCGATGGCGAGATACAGAAACTCATCACCGCCGCCGACAAGGCGCGACTTGACAAATATGGCGAGACCCGCAAGGCGGCGCTCGCCGAGGCGAAAGCGGGCGACCCCGCCGAGGTTAGACAACTCGACGCCTTGCTGGCGAAGCCGCTGGTGGCCTTCTCCGACAAGGATCTGACCGGCAACTGGCAGTGCCGCACCATCAAGGCCGGCGGATCTTTGCCGCTCGTCATCTATGGCTGGTTCAAGTGCAAGGTGATCGACGACGGTTCGGGCTGGCGGCTGGAAAAGATCAGCGGCTCGCAGCGCACCAAGGGGCGCTTCTTCGACGATGGCGAGAAACGTGCGATCTATCTCGGCTCCTTCTATGTCAACAGCGATCCGGCAAAGCCCTATGGCAGTGGTCCGCAAACCGACCAGATCGGCTATGCCTTCCGCAACAACGCCAAGGAATGGCGCATCGAATTCCCGGCGCCCTACTATGAATCGAAGCTCGACATCATCGAGTTCAAACGCTGACCGTGTATCGAAGAGCTGATCACCAAGGATTAACCCGAACGCCCTAGCATCCCGCCCATTGTCGAGAACGGGTTGCTTGGAGGGGGCAAGATCCATGGCAGCATCGGAATCCAGTACGCGGATCGTGGTCGTCACCGGAGGAGGCCAGCATGTCTGGGCGATCGTCAATGCGATCGCCGACCGCGTCGGCCCTGTCAGCGTTATTCTCGAAACGCCTGAATCCAAAAAGGAATTGCTGATTGGTCGCGCTCGCCGCCAAGGCTGGATCTCCGCCATCGGCCACCTCGGCACGATGGTGCTGAGCAGGCTTGGCAAGCGGCTCCTTGCCGGCCATGCCGCGCGGCTGATTGCTGAGGAGAGGCTCGAGGTCGAGCCGCGGCGAGGCCAGGAAATCATCCATGTTGCTTCCGCCAATGGGCCGGAGTGCCTCGAGGCAATCGAGAAGATCCGGCCTGGCGTTGTCCTGCTTAACGGCTGCAGACTGTTGTCGAAGGACATGTTGGCCCGGATGCCGTGCCCGGTGCTCAACTATCACGCCGGCATCACGCCGAAATACCGCGGCATGAATGGCGGCTACTGGGCGCTGACTTCAGGCGATCCGCAGAATTTCGGCACCACCGTGCATCTGGTCGATGCCGGCGTCGACACGGGCGGCGTGCTGAAACAGGTGCACGGGCGGCCGAAACGCGGCGACACCATCTCCAGTTACGCGCTTCGTCAGGCCGCGTTCTCGCGCGACATCTGCGTCGAGGCAGTCAGCGACGCGCTGGCCGGAAAACTTACCACCATCGACCCGGGCCTGCCGTCGCAACAATGGTATCACCCAACGATCTGGTTCTACCTCTGGACTGGCCTCAGAACCGGCATCTGGTAGCGCCTCCTTCTCCCGGATCCGCATGCCGCGCGCCGGCTTTTCCGACGCGTCGAACCTGCCGCCGGCTCGCGCCGCAAACGAATAAACCCACCTTTCATTTTACGACATCCAAATGCGTCGCTTTTGAATGCGCGCGCGTCGTCCCATAACAAGCGGCCCCACCGCGCTTCCGGCAATGCTCCGACACTGCATCGGCCCGAAAATCGGAATCGATCTTCGGAAAGCTCGACGCAGCAGATTGAAGTGGTAGAGCGTCCTTTGTGCGTCCAAGTGGACACAGGGCGCTCTACGGGAGTGAGAATTCATGGCCGATCTGATCGTCGTCTACTGGCGCGACATCCCTGCCCAGATCATCGTCAAGAAGGGTCGGCAGAATGCCAAGCGCGAACTGCCGCTGCGCTTCACCGAGGCGATCGACATGTGCGCCATGCGCACCGGCGCCGGCGGCACCGACGATTATCTGGCCGAATGGCGCAAGGCCGATCCCATTCCGGTCGGCGACGACCTCGAAGCCGAGGTCGAGAAGGCGTTCAACGACATCGACACCAAATACGACCGCGAGCGGCTGGTCGCTCTGGTCAAGGCGGGCGGCAAAGAAAATGTCTGACACCACCCCGGCGGTTACCCAGGCCACTTTGGTCAAGAAGGCAGCGCCGAAATCCGACTACAAGCCGGCCGACGTGTCGCCGCAGCGGCGCGTGCAGCGTTCCTTCGCGGTTCGGCTGTGGTCGATCAGGCATTCGCGATTGCTCGAATGGTTCTACGCCAAATTCGCCGACATGTTCCTGCTCCTCCATCCCCTGTGGAAGGGCATTGGCTACGGCCGCGTCGAAGGGCCGATCAAATTCGTCGAGAAGCGCGTCAAGGGCTTCATGTTCGACTGCCGCATGTGCGGCCAGTGCATATTGTCGTCAACCGGCATGTCGTGCCCGATGAACTGCCCCAAGCAGCTGCGCAACGGCCCTTGCGGCGGCGTCCGCGCCAACGGCAATTGCGAGGTCGAGCCCGACATGCCCTGCGTCTGGGTCAAGGCTTGGGAAGGCTCGCAGAACATGGTTCACGGCGACAAGATCCTGACGGTACAGAAGCCGGTCGACCAGTCTCTGCGCGAAACCTCGGCCTGGCTGCGGGTGACCGCGCAGGCCGCCGCCGCGCGCGAAGCCGCCGCTGCCGCCAAGAATGGCGCGGCGAACACCGGGGCATCGGCATGATCGGACGCCAGCGCGACGAGAACCCGGCTGGCATCCACCTGCCGCTCGAGCCCCTGCCCGGCCACACCTCGCGCGGCCGACTGGAGCGCGTGCTTCGGCGCGGCGAGTTCGCGGTGACGACGGAGCTCAATCCGCCCGACAGCGCCGATCCGGAGGACGTCTATAATCGCGCAAAAATCTTCGACGGCTGGGTCGACGCCATCAACGCCGTCGATGCGTCGGGCGCCAACTGCCACATGTCTTCGGTCGGCATCTGCGCACTGCTCACCCGCATGGGCTACGCGCCGATCATGCAGATCGCCTGCCGCGACAAGAACCGCATCGCCATCCAGGGCGACGTGCTGGGCGGTGCCGCGATGGGCGTCGCCAACATGCTGTGCCTCACCGGCGACGGCGTGCAGGCCGGCGACCAGCCCGGCGCCAAGCCGGTGTTCGACCTCGACTGCATGTCATTGCTCGAGACCTGCCGCATCATGCGCGACAACGGCAAGTTTCTGTCCGGCCGCAAGCTGACGACGCCGCCGCAGCTGTTCCTGGGTGCTGCGATCAATCCGTTCGCGCCGCCGATCGACTTCCGCCCGCATCGGCTGGGCAAGAAGATCGCAGCCGGCGCTCAATTCGTGCAGAGCCAGTATTGCTTCGACGTGCCGATGTTTCGCACCTACATGCAGAAGGTGCGCGATCTCGGTTACACCGAAAAATGCTTCATCCTGGTTGGCGTCGGCCCGCTCGCCTCGGCCAAGACGGCCAAGTGGATCCGCTCCAACGTGCCGGGCATCCATATCCCCGATTCGGTCATCAAGCGGCTGGAAGGCGCCCAGGACCAGAAGAAGGAAGGCAAGCAGCTCTGCATCGACATCATCAACGAGGTGAAGGAAATATCAGGCGTTTCCGGCGTCCATGTGATGGCCTACCGGCAGGAGGAATACGTCGCCGAGATCGTCGATGAATCGGGCGTGCTGAAGGGCCGCCAGCCATGGAAACGCGAGATCCGTCGTGACGACCAGATGGTTGCCGACCGGCTCGAAAGCATATTGCACGACGACATTACCGAAACGCAGGTGGACATGGTGAAGACCGCGCACTGACGGCGCGGAAGGCCCCCATTCGCTTGAACGAAAACAAACAACGATATAAAGAAATCTTTATATCATGGCGGAGAAGAATTCATGACCCGTACCATCGTCGCCTCGGCGACCCGAGAAATCATCATCGGCTTCGACCAGCCGTTCTGCGTGATTGGTGAACGCATCAATCCGACAGGCCGCAAGAAGCTGGCCGCCGAGATGATCGCGGGCAATTTCGAGACCGTCATCAGGGACGCGCTCGAGCAGGCAGCCTGTGGCGCCACCATGCTCGACGTCAATGCCGGTGTCACCTCGGTCAACCCGAACGAGACCGAACCTGGCCTTTTGGTGCAGACGCTGGAGATCGTGCAAGGGCTGGTCGACCTGCCGCTGTCGATCGACTCGTCGGTCACCGCCGCGATCGAAGCCGCGCTCAAGGTCGCCAAGGGCCGCCCGCTGGTCAACTCCGTCACCGGCGAGGAAGAAAAGCTCGAAGCCATCCTGCCGCTGATCAAGAAATACAATGTGCCCGTCGTCGCCATCTCCAACGACGAGACCGGCATTTCGATGGATCCGGATGTTCGGTTCGCCGTCGCCAAGAAGATCGTGCAGCGCTGCGCCGATTTCGGCATTCCGGCGCATGACGTTGTCGTCGACCCGTTGGTCATGCCGATCGGCGCGCTGGGCGATGCCGGCCGCCAGGTGTTCGCGCTGCTGCGCCGCCTGCGTGAAGAGCTCAAGGTCAACACCACCTGCGGCCTGTCCAACATCTCCTTCGGCCTGCCGCATCGCCACGGCATCAACGCCGCCTTCATCCCGATGGTGATCGGTGCCGGCATGACATCAGCCATCATGAACCCGGTGCGTCCGCAGGAAATGGAAGCCGTGCGTGGCGCCAACGTGCTGAACGGCACCGACGAGAACTGCACCAACTGGATCAGGACCTACAAGGACTACAAGCCGGCCGAAGGCGGCCAGGCGGTAGCTGCCCCTACGCAAGTCAATGCGCCGGGCGAAGGCGCCAACAACGGTGGCCGCCGTCGTGGTGGCCGTGAAGCCCGTATGGGTCGAGGATAAGCGCGCAATCGTGAATTCACCTGCAAACATCACCGACCCGCTCGTGCTGTTCATGCCGTCGGGCAAGCGCGGGCGGTTTCCTGTCGGCACGCCCGTGCTCGATGCCGCGCGCCAGCTCGGCGTCTATGTCGAAAGCGTCTGCGGCGGACGCGCCACCTGCGGACGCTGCCAGATCGAAGTGCAGGAAGGCAATTTCGCCAAGCACAAGATCGTTTCCTCCAACGACCACATCACGCCCAAGGGTGCCAAGGAAGAGCGCTATGAGCGCGTCCGCGGCCTGCCCGAACGGCGCCGCCTCTCCTGCTCGGCGCAGATCCTCGGCGACCTCGTCATTGACGTGCCGCAAGACACCGTCATCAACGCGCAGACCATCCGCAAGGATGCCGATACCAGGGTGATCGCCCGCGATTCAGCGATCCGCATGTGCTATGTCGAGATCGAAGAACCCGACATGCACAAGCCGCTTGGCGACCTCGACCGCCTGAAGATCGCGCTGATGCACGACTGGGGCCTGAAAAGCCTCGATTTCGATTTCTATCTGCTGCCGCAGGTGCAAGGCATCCTGCGCAAGGGCAACTGGACCGCCACCGCCGCCATCTACAAGGATGCCGACAGCGAGACCGCGCGTGTCGTGGCGCTGTGGCCCGGCCTCAAGAACGAAGCCTATGGCCTCGCCTGCGACATCGGCTCGACCACCATCGCCATGCATCTGGTGTCGCTGCTGTCTGGCCGCGTCGCCGCTTCGTCCGGCACGTCGAACCCGCAGATCCGCTTCGGCGAGGATCTGATGAGCCGTGTCTCCTATGTGATGATGAACCCGGACGGCCGCGAAGGCATGACGGTCGCCGTGCGTGAGGCGATCTCGGGTCTGGTCGACAAGGTCTGCGCCGAAGGCAATGTGCAGCGCAACGACATCCTGGATTCCGTCTTCGTCGGCAATCCGATCATGCACCATCTGTTCCTCGGCATCGATCCGACCGAGCTTGGCGGCGCTCCCTTCGCGCTGGCCGTTTCGGGTGCGGTTCACATCAAGGCATCCGATATCGGCCTGAAGCTAAACCAGGGCGCCAGGCTCTACATGCTGCCTTGTATAGCCGGCCACGTCGGCGCCGATGCGGCGGCCGTCACGCTGTCGGAAGGCCCGCACCGCCAGGACGAGATGATGCTGATCGTCGATGTCGGCACCAATGCCGAGATCGTGCTCGGCAACCGTGCGCGGGTCGTGGCTGCTTCTTCTCCGACCGGCCCGGCCTTCGAGGGCGCTGAAATATCCGGCGGCCAGCGCGCAGCACCCGGCGCCATCGAGCGCGTGCGCATCGATCCCGACACGCTTGAGCCGAAGTATCGCGTCATCGGCTCGGAGCTGTGGTCCGACGAGCCTGGCTTCCTCGACAGCGTCCAGGCGACCGGCGTCACCGGCATCTGCGGCTCCGGCATCATCGAAGTGGTGGCCGAGATGTATCTCGCCGGCATCATTTCCGAGGACGGCGTTATCGACGGGGGACTTTCGGCCCGCTCGCCGCGTGTCACCGCCAACGGCCGCACCTTCTCCTACGTGCTGAAGGAAGGCTCCGCCGTATTGAAGGAAGATGGGCCGAAGATCACCATCACCCAGACCGACGTCCGCGCCATTCAGCTCGCCAAGGCGGCGCTTTATGCCGGCACCAAGCTGCTGATGGAAAAGCAGAACACCGACCATGTCGACCGCATCCATTTCGCCGGCGCCTTCGGCTCCTTCATCGATCCGAAATACGCCATGGTGCTGGGCCTGATCCCGGACTGCGACCTCGACAAGGTTTCGGCGGTCGGCAACGCCGCCGGCGCCGGTGCCCGCATGGCGCTGCTCAATCGCGGCTATCGCCGCGAGATCGAGGACACGGTCAGCAAGATCGAGAAGATCGAGACGGCGCTGGAACCGAAATTCCAGGAGCATTTCGTTTACGCCATGGCGCTGCCCAACAAGGTCGACCCGTTCCCGAAACTGTCCGCGGCGGTGAAACTGCCGCCGCGCAAGACGGTCAGCGAGGATGGCGTTGCCGGCGACGCCGCGCCGCGCCGGCGCTCGCGCGAAGGCCACGAGGGGCGGCGGCGCGGGCGGGAATAAGCGGACGCGCCCAGACCGCCGCCTTCCAAACTCATTTGTATGCAAATGTTTCCGGATCGCCAGATCCGGAAACCGAAACACTGTTTTCGCGAAATCCATCCGATACATGGCAGGTGCATTTACCCGGGCATCGAACGGCGGCCGAAGATAATCCTCGGCCGCTGCCGTTCTTCAAGGGAGATGAAAATGTCGATGTTCGGAAATCTCGGTCGCTTCGGTGTGACCATCAGGCAGACCCACGCCAGGAACAAGGCGATCCGAGCGCTGAACAGCCTGCCGGCGCATGTCCAGAAGGACATTGGTTGGCCGGCATCGCCACCGAACGATCCGCAAGCCGGGCTTACCTCGCTGCTTCTGGGTACGCCGCGCTGATGACCTTCGCCGACAAATGCAAATTGCTTGGCATGCGCCGGGGATATCGCATGTCCCCGGCGACCACCGGCAACCGGCTGCGTGCCGCACTTCTGCCGCGCCGCTGACCACTGCGGCGCGGATCACACCACCGTGTAGACACAGCGCAAATCTTGACATTTTCCGCCACGGCACGATCTTCGGAGATAGCGGGGTTCTCTTAGTCGGCTTTAGCCGAAGTTCGTGTATCCGTGTATGCCAAGTTTGAAAAGCCACGTGGTGTCGTTTGTCCTCAGGCACAGCCGCAAGCAGGCGTTTGCCAGCCCGGAGAACCTGCAGCGCTGGATCGTTGCCGCGCGCAAGACCGAGAACCACCAGCCGCCTGCCTCATTGCATCAGCGTCTCGACATCGGGATGCATACGGTCGATGGCTTCCCCGTCTATGAAATCGCCCCCAGGGCCGGCGCGCAGAAGCGGATTTTGTATCTGCACGGCGGCGCCTATGTCTTTGAAATCACGCCCTATCATTGGCATCTGATTGCCGACATGGCCGATCGGCTGGGCTACGGCATCACGGTACCGATCTATCCCATCGCCCCCGAACATGACTTCCATGCCATGTTCGGCATGGTCGGCGACGTCTACCGTCAGATGCTCGACGAGACGGAGGCCGAAGACATCGTCTTCATGGGCGATTCCGCCGGCGGCAATATGGCCGTGGTGCTGACCATGATGGCTGCCGAAAAGGGCTTGCCGCCGCCGTCGCGGCATGTGCTGATTTCACCGGGCCTCGATATGTCGCTCTCCAATCCAAAGCTGTTCGAGGCCGAACGCAACGACCCGTGGCTCGGCATTCCCGGCGGCTTGGAAGCGATCCGGATGTACAGCGCCGGCATCGACCGCAGCGACTGGCATATCAGCCCGGTCTATGGCGATCTGTCGGTGCTGCCGAAAACGCTGCTCCTGACCGGCTCGCACGACCTGCTCAGTCCCGACAATCTTATCTTCGCCGAGAAAGCGCGTGCCGCCGGCATCGAAGTCGATGTCGTCTATGAGGAAGGCATGTTCCACGTCTGGCCGTTGATCGATATGCCGGAAGCACGCCGCGCCCGCCAACACATCGTCGCGTTTCTCAGCGAGAGCCGCTTGCCGGTCAGGCAAGATACGGAAACAAGGTTCGAGGCGCCCTCCGCCGAGGCGGCGCAATAGCGCTTTTCTCCTTGGACCCGGCGCTGCTGGCGGATCAGAACTTGCCGGTTTCCCGGAACACTTCGAAGGTCGCGCGGATGTGGTCGGCAACGGCCTTCACCGGCGCGCTGGCATCCGGTGCCACCACCATCGCCAGATTGTAGGTGCCGATGTCGGGCATGCCGTCCTTCGGGCAGAGTTCGACCATGTCGTTGCCGAGGAACGACTTCGGCAGTGGCGCCACTGCGAGATCGGACATGATCGCGGCGCGCTGGCCGGCCGTGTGCGCGCTCATATAGGCGATGCGGTAGTTGCGGCCCTCGCGGCCAAGCGCGTCAAGCGCTCCGGCGCGCCAGGCGCAGCCCTCTTCCCACAGCGATACCGGCAAGGGCTCACGCAGATGCGCGCAGCCGCCCTTGGCGCCGGCCCAGACGATCGGCTCTGTGAGCAGCACTTCGGCGCCGAGCGCGCTGGTCTTGTAGGAATTGGTGAGCAGCGTGATGTCGAGCGCGCGGTCGTCCATGCGCCGGCGCAGATTGCTGCTCTGGTCGATGGTGACGTCGACGGCGATCGACGGATGCGACTGCGCGAAGCGCTTCAGCACATGCGGCAGCACACGCTCGCCGTAGTCGTCCGGCGAACCGAGCCGCACCACACCGACAATCTCGGGAATGATGAACTTCGACACCACCTCGCGGTTGATCGACAGCAGCCGGCGGGCATAGCCGAGCAGCATTTCACCGTCCCTGGTCAGCGACACCGAGCGGGCATCGCGCGCGAACACCGAGCGGCCAAGGATATCCTCCAGCTTCTTGATCTGCATGGAAACGGCCGACGGCGTGCGGAAGACCGCATTGGCGGCAGTGGTGAAGCTGCCGGTCTCGGCAATCGCCACGAAAGTGCGCAAAACGTCGAGATCGAGCAATGGCAGTGGATGATTGAGCGGGGCGTTCATGGGAACCGACCTTCAATTTTTCTGATGCAAAACATCATTCCATTTCGTTTGATTGAACATCAGATTGAGAAGATAGTCAACTCCATCGAAGCAGGTAGCTGCCATGAGCGGCCATGACCACCACGACACAGACCTGCATTCGGCACGAAATGAAGTTGAAACAGACCCGACGTAACCAACTCGCTGTCTGGCACCCGCCAGCCGCCAAAGGAGAGTGAAATGTCTATCCTGTCGTCTCTTGGTCGCATCGCGACCGAATTCAGCGCGGCCCGTGCCCGCTACCAGACCGAACGCGCCATCCGCTCCCTGCCGATCGAACTGCAGAAGGATATCGGCTGGCCTGAAGCTTCCGACACCAAGACCGGTACTCGCAATGGCGTCGGATCATGGGCTGGAGCAAAGTAGATCGTGTGTACCATGTGCTGAAGGCCTGCCGCGCAACCCGCCCGGCAGGCCTTCTCTATTTTATTTGTATTCAAATGAGTTTCGGAGTCATGTCGCTCGCGCATGACGCATATGAGAAAGCCGCATAGCAGCTTCTGTTTCTAATTAGTTCATTGTAAACAATGGTAAATTTCGGGCATCTTGCCCAAATTTATCGCAATCGGTGTCGCATTTCATATCAAGCGCTTCGCATTTGCGATTTAGTTTTTGCTTACACAAGCCTATATCAGCGCCAGCAAACGAGCTGCCCCACTCCATCAAGCGAAGGCGACCCGTCTGAGCAACAAATGGAGATGATCATGAAGCTTTTTGCACGCCTCTTCGCCCGCCGCGAAATGAACCTGACCACCGCTCTCGAGCGCCAGCGCCTTGCCAACACCATGCCCGGCCAGACCGGCGCCATGAACGCGGCGCGCCTCGGTTTCGTCGCCTGAAGATTTCAAGGCAGCGCATCCCTGCCGCTGCTTTAAAACTGTAACGCCGCCTGGCTCCAGCCAGAGCGGCGTTTTTGTTCTGCCGCCGGCCGCACGCTGCCTGTCCTTTGACCAGCGGGATGCCACTTCCGGGGCTCGCTGCACGCCGATTGCCCATTTGCGACCCATGTCGCAAATTTAATCTTGTCCGGGCGGTGTAGCCGATTGACAGACATGGTTTTTCCTGATGTCGCTATGCTATTCGCGACATCCTGTTCGCGCCATGGCTGAGTGAGGCTCCCTTGAACGCCGTAAAGCATCCGATCAAGCGATCGTTTGTATTCTTCCTTGTTCCCGATTTCACCATGATCGCTTTTGCGACCGCGCTCGATCCCCTGCGCTCGGCCAACCGCATGCTCGGCTACGAGGCCTATCGCTGGCGTCTCGCCAGCATCGACGGCAAGCCGGTGCGCGCCTCGAACGGGGTCGAATGCGCGGTCAACACCTCGCTGGAGGATGAGCGCAAGAAGATGGCAGGCCCCGACCGGCCGAACATGGCCATCGTCTGCAGCGGCATCGATGTCGAGCGCTATCATAACAAGTCGGCCTTCGCCTGGTTACGCGAGGAATACAATCGCGGGGTCGCCGTCGGCGGCCTGTGCACCGGCGCGCACATCCTCGCCGCCGCCGGCCTTTTGTCCAACAAGCGCTGTGCCATCCACTGGGAGAACCTGCCGGGCTTTTCCGAGGCGTTCCCGAAGGCCAATGTCTTTGCCGACCTCTTCGAGATCGACCAGAACATCTATACCTGCGCCGGCGGCACCGCCGCGCTCGACATGATGCTGAAGCTGATCGGCGACGACTTTGACGAGAACCTCGTCAATCGCGTCTGCGAGCAGGTGCTGACCGACCGCGTGCGCAGTCCGACCGACCGCCAGCGCCTGCCGCTGCGCGCGCGCCTCGGCGTCCAGAACTCGAAAGTGCTGACCATCATCGAACTGATGGAAGGCAATCTGTCAGAGCCGCTGTCGCTGATCGAGATCGCCGACCATGTCGACCTGTCGCGCCGTCAGATCGAGCGGCTGTTCCGCACCGAGATGGGCCGCTCCCCTGCCCGCTATTATCTCGAAATCCGGCTCGACCGCGCCCGGCATCTGCTGATCCAGTCGTCGATGCCGGTGGTCGAGGTGGCGGTCGCCTGCGGCTTCGTCTCGGCCTCGCATTTCTCGAAATGCTACCGCGAACTCTACGCCCGCTCGCCGCAGCAGGAACGCGTCGACCGCAAGCAGTTGCTGGCGGCCTGATCAGGTGTCACGTGAGTAAGAGAACGACCCGATCCGAAAAACTGGCCGACCGGCGCAGCTTTCACCTCGACGCGAAGAAATGGGCTGCGTTTATGGCGGCTCTGGATGCCTCGACGCGTGACCTTTCACGCCTGAAACGCCTGTTGAGCGAGCCGAGCATCTTTTCCGATCGCGATCCAGCGTGAGCCAGGCGAACTACACCTGCGCCGTGCGCATCGCCTCGACCCGAATATCCTCGGTCAGCCGCGCCTTCAGCGCCGAGAATTCCGGGCTGGTCTTCAGCGTGTAGTGGCGCGGGTGCGGCAGGTCGATGGCGACATCCGACTTGATGCGGCCGGGCCGCGCCGTCATCACGATTACGCGCGAGGCCATGAAGATCGCCTCCTCGATGTCATGGGTGACGAACAGCACCGTCTTCTTGCGGCGTTCCCAGATGCCGAGCAGCAGTTCCTGCATCAGACCGCGGGTCTGGTTGTCGAGCGCGCCGAACGGCTCATCCAGCAAGAGTATCTCGGGATCGTTGGCCAGCGCCCGCGCGATCGCCGTGCGCTGCTGCATGCCGCCGGAGAGCTGCTTCGGCCAATGGTTCTCGAACCCCTTCAGCCCGACAAGGTCGACATAGGAGGCGACGATCCCATCCCGCTCCTTCTCCAGCATGCCGCGTTCGCGCAGGCCGAAGGCGATGTTTTCGGCAACCGTCAGCCAGGGAAACAGCGTATAGGATTGGAAAACCATGCCGCGATCCGGCCCAGGCCGGGTCACCGCCTTGCCGTCGAGCAGCACGCGGCCTTCGCTTGGCGCTTCGAGGCCGGCGACGATCCGCAGCAATGTCGACTTCCCGCATCCGGATGGCCCGAGGATGGTGATGAAGTCGTTGGCGGCGACCGCAAGGTCGATCGGCATCAACGCCTTGACCGGCTCTCCGCCGCTCACGCCGGCAAAAGTGCGCGAGACGCCCTCGATGAGAAGCTTGCTCACGCCAGGCTCCACGGAAAGAGCCAGCGGTTGAATGCCTTGAAGGCGAAGTCGGACAACAGCCCGATCAGCCCGATGACGATGATGCCGAAGATGATCTGCCCTGTCGCCAGCCGCGACTGGCTGTTGATGATCATGTAGCCGATTCCGGAGGACGAGCCGATAAGCTCGGCGACGATGACGTAGGTCCAGGCCCAACCGAGCACCAGCCGCAAAGTCTCGGCGATCTCGGGCGCATTGGCCGGCATGATCACCCGTTTGACGATGCCGTTGTTGGTTGAGCCAAGCGTATAGGCCGCCTCGACCAGGTCACGTCTTGTGCTGCCTACCTTGACCGCGACGATCAGGACGATCTGGAACACCGAGCCGACGAAGATGACGAGCAGTTTTTCCAGCTCGCCGATGCCGGCCCACAGGATGAGCAGCGGAATGAAGGCCGAGGCCGGCAGGTAGCGGGCGAAGGAGACGAACGGCTCCAAAAACGCCTCCACCGGCTTCGAGGCGCCCATCGCAATGCCGATCGGCACCGCGACGACCGACGCCAGCAGGAAGCCGCCGAAAACCCGCCAGATGGTGATCAGTATGTCGAGCCAGAAACGGTCCTCGACCAGCAGCCGCCAGCCATCCTTCAGCATCGACAGCGGATCCGCGAGGAAGATGCGGTTGACGTGGCCGCCGCGTGATCCACGCCCAGAAGGCGACGAACAGCACGAAGAAGGAAATGCCGAGCACGGTTCGGATGCCCGGCGAGACTGGATGCAAGGGGCGCATCGTCAAATCGTCCCCATCTTCGTCACTTGTCCATGAGAAGGCGACGGCGCCAGGCGGCGCCGCATGATGGTCAAAGGCAGCACCGTCAGTTCGACAACGCGCTGGTGTCGGCCAGTGTGGCGACGTCGGGCGCTTCCTTGATCAGCCCCATCTGCAGCAGAAGCTCGCCGGCGGTCTTGGAAAAATCCTGGAATTCCTTGGTGAAGAACTGCTTGTTCTCCGCCCTGTCGGCCCATTTCAGGTATTTCGCCGAATCCTCGAACTCCTTGGCCGACTGCTTCACGTCGGCGCCCATGGTCTCATAGGATTTCTGCGGATCACTCTTGATCAGGTCGAGCGCGTCGAAATAGCTGTCGGCCAGCGCCTTGGCGGCATCCGGATTGGCTTTGAGGAATTCGGGCGTACAGCCGACCGTGTCCAGCACCATCGGGTAGTCGAGCGTGGTTGCCAGGATGTGGCCCTGGTCGGACTTGTCGCGCACCGCCGAAATGAACGGCTCATAGGTCACCGCCGCATCGTTCTGCCCGGCGAGGAAGGCCTGCGCTGCCGCATCCGGCTCCAGATTGACGACGGTCACATCCTTGGTCGACATGCCGGCCTTGTTCAGCACCCAGGCGAGCATGAAATAAGGTGACGTGCCCGGCGCCGAGGACGCGACAGTCTTGCCCTTGAGGTCGGCGACGGTCTTGATGTCGTTGCGCGCGACGATGCCGTCGGCGCCATAGGATTTGTCGAGCTGGAATATCTGCTTTGTAGTAACCCCGCTGGCGTTCCACACCAGCCAGGTCTCGACCGTGGTGGCGGCGCATTGCAGGTCGCCGCTGGCGATGGCGAGCGGCCGGCTCGCCTGCGGCACCTTCTTCAAGGTCACATCCAGACCGTGCTTCTCGAAGATGCCTGCCTGCTTGGCAAGTGTCAGCGGCGCGAAGCCGGTCCAGCCGCTGATGCCGATGGTAACCGAGGTGGCGGCCATCGCCGGTGCGGACAAACCGGCGGCAAGCGTCAATGTTGCGGCGATAACGGCGATCCTAGTCATGTCAGTTCCCCTTTTGTTTTCGCTGAGGAAACTGTCTCACAGACGCCAATCGGCTTGTCAATGAACAGCTTGGTGAGGCAACCGCCGAGCCGGCGGCTGTAGTCAACTCTATCGGCGGCCCATCCCCGAAACGGGGCGGGCTGCCCGAAATCCAAATAGCCTTCAGTAGCCGTCGCAATAGCACTCCGCCGAGGAGATGCGGTCGTTCCAGTCGCTGCCGCCGAAATCGCGGATTCTGCGCCGGATCTCGATCGAACGGCCCCCCATCCGGGAATCCTCATAGGCAACGAGCGTGCAGCCGCGGCGAACGATCACAGACGAGACACGGTCGTTCCAGAACTGGCCGCCGCGAAAGTTCACGGAATCGTCGGACCCCATACCGATGGACCGCCCGCGAAAATTCGCGTGCTCGAACATCATGCAGGCGGGCTCGTCATTGTATTGGGCGCTGGCGCCGTCGGCAAAAAGCAGGGACGCGACAGCAGTTAGGATGGCTAGACGTTTCATCTTATGTTTCCTCCGTTTCGACCGCGGGTCCCTCCGGCTGGATAGCGCGGTCCGGCCAATTTGCCAATGCTTCGGCCGGCGTGGCAAGCCTGAAGCATGATCCCGAAAAGTGGAACCGGTTGTCGGAAAAAGATCATGCTCAAACTGAAAAGAGCTTTAGCGGCTGTCGAACATCCAGCTGCGGTTGCGCCACATTCTCTCACCGACCAGGCAGTCGGTGGCGGGTTCCGCCTGCGCCGGGACCACCGGCGGATGCGCGGCTTCTTCCGCCGCCCATTGCTGCGAGGCCGGACCGGCAAGTTCCAGCACCAGCTTGCGGCGGATGGCTTCGGGAAACTGCGTCCAGTCGTTGACCGGGATCATGAACGCTCCGGGGCCGCCGATTACGCAGTCGCTGTAATAGCGATCGAGATTGTTGACATCGTAGGCGCCTGTGAAGCCGCCTCGGGTCATTAGCGGCAGGCCGTTGATGACGATCCCTTGCTTGACCAGCCCGTCGCGGGTGAGGTTGACCGGCGCGCCCTGGTTGTTGGGACCGTCGCCTGAAATGTCGATCACCCGCTTGGTCCCCTGGTAGCCACTCTCGGCGAACAGGTCGTTGCCGAATTCCAGCGCGCCGGAGATCGAGGTGCGCCGTGCACTGTTGGGCGGCCGCGCGGATAATTGCGCAACCACCCGCTCCGCGTCAGCGCGGCTGGCGATCACAGTCCATGGCACGATGACGCGCTGCCAGTTGGTGCCGGCCCATTCGACATAGGTGACCGCGATCTTGCCATGGGCGCCATCGGCAATGGCCTGCAGCACATTGTCGTGCGTCAGCGCCGCTGCGTAGCCATGACGCTGGATCTCGAGCTCGTCCGGCGACATCGACAGCGAAACATCGACGGCCAGCACCAGCTCGACATCGACCGGCTCATCCGCGGCGGATATTGGCGTCAGCCAGAGCGTCAGCGCGAACGCGGCGCAGCCTGAAAGGAAATGTCTTGCGCGGGCAAAAGCAGACATTCCCCAAGGGTAAGCGAAAACAGCCCGTTTAAAAAGAGCAAAGCCCGGCCGATAGCCGGGCTTTGCGTTCGTTCACGGTCCTGCAGCATCAGCTGCGCGGCTTGAGGTTCTCCGGGTCGTAGAGCGGCTTGTAGCCGACAGCCGCTACTTCGACCGGATAGGTTTCGCCGAAATACTCGATGGTAAGCTTGCGGCCTTCCTGGGCGTACGCCCACGGCAAATAGGCGAGACCGATGTTCTTGCCGATGGTCGGGCCATAGGCCATCGAGGTGGTGAAGGACCGCCGACCGAGTTCGTCGACCAGCGTTTCGCCGGTCTTCGGATCCATCACCGGCATCGTGCCGACGGGATACCGGGCAACGCCTTTGGAATCGACGTTCTCGGTCATCACAAGCGTGCACAGCATGGCCGGCTGATGCTCGCGGGCGCGGTACTCGACATGCTTGGCCTTGCCGCAAAAGTCGTTTTCCTTGACCTTCGGCCGAGCCAGATCGGCTTCGAGCAGATTGTACTCGGTCAAAAGGTCGGCGTTCTGCAGGCGCAGGCTCTTTTCCATGCGGCGGGTGTTGGCATAAGTCTCGACACCGAACGGCATCACGCCGGTCGAGCGCAGGGCATCCCAGACGGCCAGGCCATCCTCGTAGCGCATGTGCAGTTCCCAGCCTTGCTCGCCGACATAGGAGATGCGGAAAGCGGTGACATCCTTGCCGCCGATCCTGACCGGCTTGATCGCCGCGAACGGGAAATTCCCATGCGAGAGCCCGTCCGGATTCTCGACAACTTTCTGCAGGGTCGCCCGGGCGTTCGGTCCCCAGATGCCGATGGTGACGTATTTCTCGGTCACATCGGTGATGGTAACGTCGAAACCTTTGTCCTGCGCGGTGCGGCGCATGTACTGGAAGTCGCGCGGGCCGGCGTCGGCGCCATCGATCAAACGACAGCGGTCGGCCATGCGGATGACGGTGAAGTCGGCGCGCACCATGCCTTCCTCGTCGAGGAAGTGGGTATAGATGCCCTTGCCGATGTTGTTGTCGCCGCCGATCTTGGCCGCGCAAAGCCATTCCAGCAACGCGACATGGTCCGGACCTTCGATGTCGTACATGGCAAAGTGAGACAGGTTGACGATGCCGCAATCCTCGCTCATGGCGAGATGTTCGGCATTTGAAACGCGCCAGAAATGTCGGTTGTCCCACTCGTTCTCACGCACCGGCACGCGGTTGCCGTATTTCTCCAGCAGATGCTCGTTGGCGGCATAACCATGGGCGCGCTCCCAGCCGCCCAGTTCCATGAAGTAGCCGCCGAGTTCCTTCTCGCGCTCCCAGAACGGCGAGCGCCGGATGTTGCGGGCCTTGGAGAACGGTTCGCGCGGATGCACGGCCGGATTATAGACCTTCATCGCCGTCTCTGTGCAGCGATCCCAGATGAACTGCTCCTTCGTCTGGTGCGGATAGAAACGCGCATAGTCTATGGCGTGATGGTCGATCGCGGTGCGGCCGTCGGTCATCCAGTCGGCGATCAGCTTGCCCATGCCGGGGCCGTCCTTAACCCAGATGGCGACGGCATACCAAAGGCCCCGCACCTTCTGGCTTTCGCCCATGGACGGGCCGCCATCGGCCGTCACCTGGAGAAGCCCGTTGAAGGAGTGGCTTTCATTGTAGCCGAGTTCGCCGAGGATCGGCGTCAACTCCATCGCGCGCTCGAGCGGCGCCAGGATCTGCTCCATGTCGAGATCGCGCTGCGAAGGTGAAAGCCGCGCCTGGTCCTTCTCCAGCAAATCGCGCGGGTGGCAGAGACGCGGATTGGTCTCTTCGTAATAGCCCCATTCGATCTGCCCGCCCTCGGCTGTCTTGGGGTCGCCGGTGTCGCGCATATAGGCAGAATTGCCCTGGTCGCGCAGCAGCGGCCAGCCGATCTCCTTGCCGGTGCCGGCAAACTCGTTGTACGGGCCGAAAAAGGTCAGCGGATGGTCGATCGGCATGACCGGCAGATCCTCACCGACCATTTCGGCGATCAGCCGGCCCCAGATGCCGGCGCAGACGACGACATAGTCTGCCTCGATGGTGCCGCGATCGGTCACGACGCCTGATATGCGGCCGTCCTTGACGATGAGCGACCTGGCGGGCGTGTTGGCGAACGACTTCAACTTGCCCGACGCTTCCGCCTGGTCGACCAGCTTGCCGGCGACGGTCTGCGAGCGCGGGATGACCAGACCAGCGTCGGGATCCCACAGACCGCCCTGCACCATCGCTTCTTCTATGAGGGGAAATTTTTCCTTGATCTCGGCCGGTTCGATCAGGCGCGCGCGCGTGCCGAACGCCTTGGCCGAAGCGATCTTGCGCTTGATTTCTTCCATGCGGCCATCGTCGCCGACGCGGGCAACTTCAAGACCGCCGATGCGCGCGTAGTGGCCCATCTTCTCGTAGAAATCGATGGAGTAGAGCGTCGTCCAGCACGACAGGAAATCGTGGCTGGTCGTGTAGCAGAAGTCGGAGGCGTGCGCCGTCGAGCCGATATCGGTCGGGATGCCGGATTTGTCGATGCCGACGATATCGTCCCAGCCGCGTTCGATCAGATGATGGGCGATCGACGCGCCGACAATACCGCCCAGGCCGACGATGACGACCTTCGCCTTTTTCGGAAACTCTGCCATTGTCCGCGACTCCAAAGTGATAAAGCGGGCGGACTATAGGGCGGAGCGGCAGGGCGAATGAAGCCTGTTTGCGACATTGGCAAAAAGCCGAGCGACCATAGGGTGAAATGGTTCACGTCGGGCGCCTTGGACGGTTCGCTTACCGAGCTGGGGCTAACTCAGGCGAACGCCCAGATGTCCTCGGCCTGGAAGCCGACCTGATAGCCTGAGGTCTTCAGCTTGACCACGACCTGGCCGACCTCGGCGGCCGAAAGCGCGCCGACCTCGACCTTGATCATGCCGGGGCGTTAGCGCTTGAGGTCGAGCTGTTCGAAGACAATCCAGTCGGCGCCTTCAGCGCCGCCCTGGCCAGGAACTTTGTGCCGCGCAGCGACGGCCCGCGATCGAGAACTCCCTTGGGAAGACCAAGCGACAGGGCAATTCGCGCCAGGCTGGATACCCAACTCATGACTTGTCTCCGGGAATGATTGGCAAGGCGACGCGATGCTGGCCATGCCCCAATGTTGCCCACAGAGCCATGAACGGTGTCGCCAGCAGCAGGAAGGATGGGATCAGATGCGGGAAATAGATGCGGGTGTCGTGAATCGGGAAGACGGTGAACTTCGCCAGCGCACCGAGCACCAGCGCCGCAAACAGGATGCCGGCGCGGCGATCGAGGCGGAAGCCGGCACGGCCGGCCGCATACCAGCCCGCCAGTGCCAGCACCGACACCCCGACCCAGCTGTTCAGGCTGACGGCGCGCAGCAGTGACGTGGCGAACGCCTTGAGATAGGCAGTGACCGAGAATGGCGGCGCGAACCCGTCCATATTGTACTGCTGCTCGATGCTGGAGAACCACAGATGCGGCCACCATCCAGGATGATGGGCCCAGTGCGAAATGGCGAAGTAGGCGACGAAAGAAGCCGCAAAGCCGGCCAGCGCGCCCCATGCCTTCTGCCGGAACACGACCAGCAGCACAGCGAAAATAGCAAGGAAAACAACGTTGTCGGGCCGCACCATGAAGGCGAGGAAGAGCAGGATCGCCGTTGCCACCTCGC
Organism: Mesorhizobium sp. M1338; assembly: GCF_040318045.1. NCBI lineage: Bacteria > Pseudomonadati > Pseudomonadota > Alphaproteobacteria > Hyphomicrobiales > Phyllobacteriaceae > Mesorhizobium > Mesorhizobium sp. M1338. The sequence goes on from NZ_JAMYLL010000011.1 coordinate 120,863, forward strand.
GGCCGCGGACATAGGCGTAAAGCCCGCCCAGCAGCAGCGCCGAGCACAACAGGTCCGGCGTCGAGGCGCGCGCCGCATCGCCGAAATCGGCCATGATCAGCACCGCGCCGACCAAAGGCGCCAGGGCCAGAGCCCGCTCGGAGCGCAGCCAAAGCAGCGTGATCGCGCCAAACAGCAGCACGGAGAACACCGATACCAGGCGCATTGCCTCGACCGGCGACATCACCGCGCTCAGCGTCGACAGGATCTCGGCGTAGAGGAATTTGATCCGGTACATGCCAAGCAGCGAATGGAAGTCGGCGGCATTCTCCGTCATATGGCTGCGGAAGCCGCCGCCATCGTCGGTCAGCGCCTCGTAGTCAGCAGCCGAAACACCTGATTTGACCGTGTTGTAGGCGTAGTCATGCCGCGCCTGCGCATCGGGATAGGTGCCTTCCTCTGATATGGCGAGATAAGGCAGCATGTCCCAGTTGGCGTCTGGCATCACCCAGGCGGTGAACGCCGTCAAAAGGATGTAGAGCGCGAAGGCCGCCGCGCCAATCGGTGCCGCCAGCCGCGCATAGGTCCCCTCGCCCCACGCCAGACCGGCCCCGGCGAGCCGGTCGAGTGGGTTTTGCGGAGCGGGCGACTTGGTCAGCATCGTTGTACTCAGCGAGCTTCCTTTTAGCGGACTTGGCTTTTGACGAAGTCCTTGACGATCGACACGATGCCGCGCGACAGCAGGCTGTCGAAAGCATCGACGAAGCGGTCGACATGCTCAGGCCGGCAGATCAGCGGCGGCTCCAGCCGGATGACGTTGCGGTTGTATTCGGTGAAGGCGACCAGCACGTCATAGTCGCGCAGCAGCAGCGCACCGACAAAGCCCGACAGCGAGCCCTTCAGCTTGTCGTCGAGCACGCTGACGATAGGCCGCAGCACCATCGGCAAGGTCTGCGAGAAGTCGTGGAACTCAAGGCCGACCATAAAGCCTTTGCCGCGCACATCCTTGATGATCTTCGGGTATTTTTCCTTGAGCGCCTGCAGGCGCTGCAGCAGATAGTCGCCGGTGACGGCGGCGTTGTCGATCAGCCCCTCGTCATAGAGAACGTTGAGCCCTTCGATCGAGGTGACGCAGGCCTCGCCCATGCCGCCGAAGGTCGCCATGGCGTGGATCATTGCCGTCTTCGGCGTGCCATAGGCCTTCATGTAGACCTCGCGCCGCGCGATCATCGCGCCGACCGCTGCCTTGCCGGCGCCGAGCGACTTGGCCAGCGCGGTCACGTCGGGAATGACGCCGTAATGCTCGAAGGCATAGAAGCGGCCCGAGCGGCCGTAGCCGCACTGCACTTCGTCGGCGACCCACAGCACGCCATACTGGTCGCACAGCGCGCGCAGCTTCCGCCAGTATTCGGCCGGCGCCTGGATGATGCCGCCGCCGCCCTGGATGGTTTCGAGCACGATGACGCCAACCTCGGGGTCGGAACGGAACAGGCGCCCGACGGCTTCGATGTCGGCGAACGGAATGCGGACCGTGTTGTCCGCCACCTTGAAGTCGGCGCGATAGAGCTGGCCGTCGGTAATGCCCAGCACGCCCTTGGTCTTGCCGTGGAAGGAATTCTCGGCATAGACGATTTTCGGCCGCTTCGGGCCGGCGGCGCGCTCGGCGAGCTTCACCGCCGCTTCCATGGCTTCCGAGCCGGACGAGCCCAAAAACACCATGTCGAGATCGCCGGGGGAGCACTTCGCGATGTTGTGCGCGAGGGCCGCCGCGTATTGCGACATGAAGGCGATGGCGATTTCCTGGCGCTGCTCCTCCTGGAATTTTTTCCGTGCTTCCAAGATGCGCGGATGGTTGTGGCCGAAGGCCAGCGAACCGAAACCACCGAAGAAATCGAGGATCTTGCGGCCGTTCTGGTCGATGTAGAACATGCCTTCGGCGCGCTCGATCTTGATCTTGTGGAAGCCGAGCAGCTTCATGAAATGCAGCTGGCCGGGGTTGAGATGCGCCTTGAACAGGTCGGTCATACGGGCGACATCCATCGCCTTGGCCTGCTCGACGCTGATCAAATCGGGCTTGGCGATGGTGGCGGGCGACAGCGACGGCGCGCTGACCATGGTGCGCACGTTGGTCTGCTCGGGCTTGGCCATGACGGTCATTTCAATCTCCTGTCTGCGCGCACGACCAGGATCGGGCGCAACGAAAGCTGTTTTGCGAGCCGCTATTCGGCAGGCACATGTTTGGTGGCCACAGTGGGACCGGCTTTCCTGGCGCGGTACTCGCTGTAGGCGGCGATCAGCATGTCCTCGTCGCGATATTGCGGCACCCAGCCGAGCTGGCGCCCGGCCTTGGACACGTCGAGCACGCACTCCTCGTCGGCGATCAGATATTGTTCCGGATCCATGATCGGCATGTTCATGAGGTCGAGCAGGTCGAGCGTGCGCTTGACCGCCCACCCCGGTGTCGGGATCAGGATCGATTTCGAGCCGGCATGCCTGATCAGGTCGCCGAGCAATTTCTTGACGGGGGGCGGGTTGAGCGAACCCAGATTATAGGCCTCATCAGGCACGCCGGCTTTCCAGGCCGCGCGGGCAGCTTCCGCACAATCGAAAACAGAAATGAACTGATAGGGGTTTTTGCCCGAGCCGATCATCGGCACGGGTAAACTCCAGTCGATCAGCTTGAACAGTTTTTCGAGAATGCCGAGACGGCCGGGGCCGATGATCAGGCGCGGGCGAAACAGCGAGATCGACATGCCGCGCTTGCGCCATTCGGCGGCCAGTTCCTCGGTCTTCTGCTTCGACCAGCCATACTCGCCAAGCGGCGCGACCGGATGCTCCTCGGTCATCGGCTTGGTGACCGTGTGGCCGTAGATCATATCGGTCGTATAGTGGACGAGCTTGGCTGCGCCAGCTCTGTCCATGGCCTGCAGGATGTGCTCGGTACCGTGGAAATTCACCGGGAAGAAGAAGTCGTGCCGCTTGGCGCGCACCTGGATCGGCGACAGCATCTTGGCCGACAGATTGTAGACCATGTCGTCGGCCTTGAGCCCGACAGCCGCGATCGAGGCCGGATCGGTGACGTCGCATTGGATAAAGCCGACATTGCGGTAATGCGGCAGGTCGTTCTTGACGATGTCGGCGACGACAACCTCTTCACCATCGGCCACCAGCTTCGGGGCAAGGTGGCGGCCGACGAAACCGTCGCCGCCGAAAATCACATGTCTCATCGAACAGTCTCGTTTGCTTGGATCTTGTCGGGCGTGATGGAAGCCGTCTGGTCCGCATGTCCTCGCCCACTTTGGGCGATCAGCACCGTGCCGACGCAGATGCAGGCGATGCCAGCGATGCGCCAGCCATTGAGGTCCTCGCGGAAGACGAAATAGGCGAAGATGGCGACGGCCACATAGGCGAGGCTGAGGAATGGATACGCGAAGGAAAGCTCGACCTTGGACAGCACATAGAGATGCGAGGCCATCGAGATGACGAAAGTACAGAGGCCCAGGAACACCCATGGGCTGAAGACGATCTGCAACAGCTTGATGAGCGGATTGACGCCCTCGAACGAGATCGGCCCGAGCGACATCATGCCTTGCTTCAGCATCAGCTGTGCGGCAGCATTGGTCATGACCGTAAAGAGAATGAAGACGATGTATTTCATGTGTTCCAAGCCACCCCTTCGCGCTTCCTATTACAAACCCGCAAACATTTCGTGAAGCCGCAAGAATGTTTTGAGTGAACCGTGTATTTTTAACGGTCCGATAACCATGAATTACTCGAAATTTATCTATTCCGCGGCTTCGACGACACCCCGCCGCAGGTCCAGCTTCCTTGCCGTCCGCGCCCAGAAACTCGATAGGAAGGCGGGATCGCGCAGCGCCTCCAGCCGTGGCCATTCGGGAAAGGACGACGCGAAGATGTCGGCGCCCATGCGGGCGTCCTTGTAGGGATTGACCGCGCCACCCGCCTCGACCGTGATGCGATCGAGTTCCCGCAGCAACGCCAGCGTCGCCGCGCCCCTGTTGGGGAAATCCAGCGTCAGCGTGTAGCCGGGACGCGGGAACGACAGCAGCGCCGGCGAGCGGATGGAGCCGAAGCGTTTCAGCACGGTGAGGAACGAGCCCTGCCCGGCTTGCCTTGCAGCCGCCAGCAGCGCCGGCACCGCCTCGCGCGCCGTCTCTTCCGGCACCACGCTCTGGTGCTGGAAAAGCCCTTTAGGTCCATAAAGCCGGTTCCAGTCGCGCACGCCGTCGAGCGGGAAAAAGAAGCCCTGGTAGCCAGTCTGGCGCGGTGCAGTCGAGCGCCCTTTCTTCCACCTGTAGGCGGCGCTGAAGGCGGTCAGGAATGGCCGGTTGAGCACATTGAACGGCAGCTGGACCGGCACCGAGAGCTTGCCGCCGGCGCGTGAGGCGGTATGCGAACCGTGCTCGGCATGATTGCCTGACAACAGCAGGCCGCGACCGCTGTTGCGGCCGCCGGCAAGCTGGTCGATCCAGGCGACCGCGTACTCATTGGCCTGATCGGCCGCCTCGGCCAAACCGAAGAACTCGTCGAGATCGCGAAACGGTGTCGCCTTTTCGACGATGTCGAGGGAAGGAACCCGCATCAACCGGATCGAGGCCGACAGGATGAGACCGGTCAGCCCCATGCCGCCGATCGTCGCCCGAAACAGCCGCGCATTGTCCGTTGTCGAGCAGCGACGGGTCTTCCCGTCGGATTTGAGCAGCGTGAGTGTCTCGACATGGCAGCCGAATGTTCCGCGCCGGTGATGGTTCTTGCCATGCACGTCATTGGCGATGGCGCCGCCGAGCGTGACGAATTGCGTGCCTGGAACAACCGCCGGGAAGAAGCCGTAAGGGGCGGCGTGGGCGATGATGTCGGACAGCAGCACGCCAGCATCTGCTTCCAGAACACCGGTCTCGGCGTTGAAGGCGCGGATCCTGTTCAGCGACCGCATGTCGATGATCGCGCCGGCCTCGTTCTGACAGGAATCGCCATAGGAGCGCCCGTTGCCATAGGCAAGCAGCGACGCCGGCCCGGCCTGCCCACCCTTCAGCAGCGCGATCGCCTCATCGGTACCGATGACGCGCGTCGCCGGCGATGTGGCAAGGCCAAAGCTTGGGAAGCGCTCAGTGGCCATGCCTACCAGCCCCCGATGACCAGCATCACCGCGCCGATCAGCACCACGATCTGACTGCGCCAGTCGCGAATGATGAAGACGACCGGATCGTCATGCATCTCGTCGCGGCGCGCCAGGATCCAGACTCGCATGGTCAGATACAGCACGATCGGCGCCAGCGGCCAGATCAGCCACGGATGCGGATAAAGCTCCCGCACCGCGACGCTGTCCATGTAGAGCGCCAGCACCAGGGCCGAAGAGAAGGCCGAGGCCATGCCGGCCTGGGCAACGATCTCCTGGTCTTCGGTGCGATAGCCGCGGCCGGCAATGCGCTCGCCATGCGGGATGGCGGTGATGCGCAGTTCGACAAAACGCTTCACCAGCGCCAACGACAGGAAGAAAAAGATCGAGAAGGCGAGCAGCCAGAACGAGACATCGACGCCGGTCGCCGCCGCACCGGCCAGGACGCGGATCGTGTAGAGGCCGGCGAGCGTCAGCACGTCGACCAGCAGCATGCGCTTGAACGACAGCGAATAGGCCGTGGTGACCACGATGTAGCCGCCGAGCACGGCCAGGAATTCGGGCGATAAAAACAGCCCGGTGCCGACGCCGATCGCCAGAAGCACGGCGATCGCGCCAAGGCCGAACGGGATCGACAGCGCACCGCTGGCGAACGGCCTGTTGCGCTTGGCGAGGTGTTTGCGGTCGAGCGCGAGGTCGAAGAAATCATTGAGGATATAGATGGCCGATGCCACCGCGCTGAACGAGACGAACGCCAGCAGGCATTCCCAGATCATATCGATGTTGAAATATTCATGCGAGAGCACCATCGGCACCGCGATCAGCGAATTCTTCAGCCATTGATGGACGCGCAGCATCTTTACGATGGTCCGCAAGGTCGGCTTTGGCGCCAGCATCGTCTCGGCGCCGTGCGCTGCCTGCCAGCGTGCGGCATGACGGTCGGGCGCGACGACAATCGCGTTGCGTGCGGCATCGAAGACCTGGAGGTCATGGCGGCTGTTGCCGGCGTAGTCGAAGCCGCCATCGCCATAGGCCGCGATCAGCGACGCGCGCTTCCTGCTCGAGGTGAGATTGGCGAGACAGTCGGTGTCCAGCACCCGGTCGAAGATGCCGAGGTGGGCAGCGATGGCGTCCGCGAACTTGCGCGGCGTGCCGGTCGCCAGCACGATCTTGCGGCCTTCGGCGTGTTCTGAACGGAGGCGGCAAAGCAGCATCTCGCGATAGGGCAGCGATGCCGGGTCGATGTCGATGCGCTGCGCGATCGCCTGCTTCAGCCGCCCCGGCCCGCCGGCGGCCCAGAAAGGCACGAGGAAGATATAGAGCGGGTTCTTCTTGAGAAGGATGAACAGGCCTTCCCACAACAGGTCGGTCGCGATCAGCGTGCCGTCGAGATCGACCGCAAGCGGTATTGCGTTCCTGTCCGACCGCGCATCCATGTCCGTCCTGCCCCGCCCGCGTATGATCCGGGAAACCGGAATCTCGTTGCGCGCCGCTATTCGGCGTCTTGAGGGCAGGTATAGCGGGGGATGGCGTAGCGAACGTTAAAACGCACGGTTGTAGACGGCTGCCGTGGCGGTATTTCCGGCCTCATTGTTAAACAATCGATACCGGAAACGATAAAAGGCCGAGCAAATGCCCGGCCTTTCCTGTCATGCCGTCGAAATTACTTGATGCGGGCGACACCACCCGAGATTTCGACCGTTTCCGAGCCGGTCAGGGCTTCGAGGTCGCCATTGGGCAAGGTGACGAAACAGCCATTCGGGCAGAATTCAACGGTTTCGCCAGCAGCCAGCGCCAGATCGCTTTTGCTGCCACCCTCGGTCACGATCAGCGTGCGGGTCTCGGCGTCCTTGTTGACCGCGCTTGCGGCATGGGTCGAGCCGCTCACGGCGAACAAAGCGGCGGCAGCGACGAGAGACTTCCACATGGTGCAATATCGGTGTTCCCACCGCCTCTGTTGCATTTCGCAAGGCATTTTCGCCTTTGCATGGGAGCTTATATGAGATGGAAGCTGAACCGCAACTGAATGCCGCATTCATGCCGCAATTGGCTTTGGCCGGTCCGAGCGCGTCAATCGGCACCTAGTCGGGATCGGGCTTGCGCAGCTTGCGCCCTGTCTTGGCGGTCCGTTTCGCTTCGGCCGCGGCTTCCAGCTTGGCCTGCTCCTGTTCGGCGAAGTCGGCCTCGATCTTGTCGTCGTCGGTCGGCCAGGCTTTGGGCTTGTGGGCATCGACGACGGCGCGCGGCGTCGATGGAATTTCGATGTGCTCGCTGCTGAATTTTTCGAGCACGGCAAATCGGATGTCGTTCTGCGCGATGTTGCCGTTCATCACGTCGGCCAGGAACACGCGGATCTCGAATTCGAGTGCGGCAGGCCCGAAGTTGGAAAACAGCACGAAGGGTTCGGGGTTTTTCAGCACCATAGGATGGCCGCGTGCGATGTCCAGCAGGACGGCATGAACCTGCTTGACGTCGCTGCCATAGGCGACGCCGACCTTGATGTCGACGCGGCCGAGCTTGTTGCGGTGCGTCCAATTGCCGACGGCGTTGTTGATCAGGTTCGAATTGGGCAGGATGACCGATTGCCGCTGGAAGGTCTCGATCTCCGTGGCGCGCACGCTGATTTTCTTCACGGTACCGCTGACATCGCCGGCGACGATCCAGTCGCCGACCTTGAACGGCCGCTCGGCCAAAAGGATCAGGCCGGAGACGAAATTGGACACCACATTCTGCAGGCCAAAACCGATACCGAGGGAAAGAGCGCCGGCGACCAGCGCCAGACTGGAGAGGTCGATGCCCGCCGCCGATATGCCGACCAGTGCCGCCAGCGCGACGCCGGCATAGCCGACCGCCAGCCGGATCGAATTGCGAACCCCGGTATCGACCTTGCCGCGCGCCATCACCGAACCGTCGAGCCAGCCCTGGAACCAGCGCGTCAGGAAATAGCCGATGATGAAGACGACGATGCCCGAAAGGATGCCGGTGACCGAAATCGTCACCGAGCCGAGATTGATCCCGGTTGCCAGTTTGTAGGCCCAGGCCTCGATATCGCCGGGCTGGAAGCCCCACATCAACAGGATCAGCGGCAGGAAGACCAGCACGATCATCACATTGATGGCGACGCTGACGACGAGGCCGAGCTGGTCGAGTGCGGTGTCCTCGTAGCTCGAATTGGCCGACAGCCAGCGTCCGACGGAGGTGTCGGCGAAAGCGCCCTCCTCGCCGATCGCCCGCGCCGACAGGAAGCCGATATAGGCGGTGATCAGCGCGGTGCCGGTGACGACGACCTGTAGCGAGACGAACAAGGCGAGGCCGATATAGCCGAGCAGCGCGGCGACGATGGTGAAAAGACCGAGCGCGAGCGATGTATAGCGCAGCCATGCCGGCCACGGCCGCCAGCTTCCGTCACGCGCCTTGAACGGCCTCAGCATCGCCATCAGGATCAGGATGATGCCGACGATGATGGTGGCGCCGAAACTGCGGGCGATGGTCAGCGACAGCGGCGAGCCCATCTTGTCGTTGATCACCGACAGGAAATAGTTGACGCCGATGACCACGGCCATGGCTGTCGTCAGCCGCACCAGCCAGCGCGCCGGCCCCGTCTCGACGGGAATAAGGCGCCAGTTCGGCAGCCGCGGCTCAAGCGCCGCATTGGTCAGCCGGTTGACGCAGAACACCACGCCGATGACGGCCGCGAGCGCATTCAAGAAGAGGCCGATGTCGCCGCGCAACACATTGTAATAATTGAAAAAGAACACCGTGGAGGCCAGGAACACGCCGACCGCCAGCGTCGGCAGCAAGGTAGACCAAAAGGCCACCGATAGACGGCTGAGATAGGATGGATCTTCATTGGCGGGGTCGGCTTCGAACACGCGCCCGAACAGGCGCCTGCCACCGACCAGCAGCACCAAAGCCAGCCCGAGCGCCACGAAGGTAGCCGCGAGGATGGCCTGGAACTTGAACTTGAAGGCGAAGCTCAGCCAGGACGACACGGCCTTGTAGAAATTGCCGAATTCGTCCCTGGCGTCCGAAAAAACCTGCGGGCTCAGCGCGTCGGACAGCACGTAGCGCTTGGTGAGCACATTGCGGAACAGCTCGCTGCGCATGTTGCCGATCTTGTCGATCAGCCCGCTGATGCGGATCGACAAGGACTGGGCTTGCGAGATAACGGCGTTGATCTCCGCCTTTTCCGATGTCAGCGCCTGGCGTTCGCCGCTGACGATATCGGGCTCCGGCGGCTGGCCGGCGGCGGGCGCGGGCCCGATCTGTTCAAGCCGGCTGTTGATCTCGCCAAGGCGCGTGCGGAAGGCCAGCGCGCTGGTCAGCGATTGGCGCGACAGTTCCTCGAGCTGCAGCCGGATATCGACGAGGCTGCCATCATCCTCGGCGTCCTGCTGGATCTGCTTCTCGAAATTGTCGGTCTTGGTCGTCAGCCCCTGAATGATCTTCTGCTGGTCGGCGACCAGTCCGGCTGGCGCCTGGCCAAGCCCTTGCGCCGCCGCGTCGAACGACAGCGTCGCCGAAACGACAAGCGCGAGAATCAAAATGAGGCGAAACAATCGGAAGATCATGATTTTGACGGCGACTCACGGGCGGCGAGGCAATTTGAAAGCCTGTCCTTGATAAAGACGGCCATATCACGGGGCAAGCCGTCGCAGTCATCGCTGGCCCATCCGATCACACAGGCGTCGGCCAGTCGAAAGGCAATGGCGCAATATTGGCTTTGCGGATGCGGCCTGCTCTATAGTCTGCCGCATCGCCCGAACCGGATGACAATGATGGCAGAGTACTCGGCCTTTTCGCTGCTCGCGAACGCGCTCAAGGGAAACAAGGACTGGAAGCCGGCCTGGCGCAAGCCGGACCCGAAGGCATCCTATGATGTCGTCATCATCGGTGGCGGCGGTCATGGGCTGGCCACCGCCTACTATCTCGCCAAGGAACACGGCATCACCAATGTCGCTGTGCTGGAAAAGGGCTGGCTCGGCTCAGGCAATGTCGGCCGCAACACGACGGCCGTGCGCTCGAACTATCTGCTGCCTGCCAACACCCGCTTCTACGAACACTCGATGAAGCTGTGGGAGAACCTCTCGCACGAACTCAACTACAACGTCATGTTCTCGCAGCGCGGCTGCCTGAACCTGGCACACACGCCGGCCCAGTTCGACGACTATGCAAGGCGCGGCAATGCCATGCGCCATCTCGGCGTCGACGCCGAGCTGATGACGCCGGCGCGGATCAAGCGCCTGATACCGGCGCTCGATATCTCCGACAGCGCACGCTTTCCGGTGGTCGGCGGCCTGATGCAAAGGCGCGCGGGCACCGCCCGTCACGATGCGGTGGCCTGGGGGTACGCGCGCGGCGCCGACCGACGCGGCGTCGACATCATCGAGAATTGCGAGGTCACCGGCTTCCTGCGCGATGGCGACAGCATCACAGGCGTCACGACGTCGCGCGGCGACATACGCGCCAAGAAGGTGGCTGTCGCGGTCGCCGGCAGCACCGGACGCGTCATGCAGCTGGCCGGCATCGAGAGGATGCCAATCGAAAGCCATGTGCTGCAGGCCTTCGTCACCGAATCGCTGAAACCCTTCATCGATACCGTCGTGACGTTTGGCATGGGCCATTTCTACATGTCGCAGTCGGACAAGGGCGGTCTCATCTATGGCGGCGACATCGACGGCTACAACAGCTATGCCCAGCGCGGCAATCTGCCTATCGTCGACGAAGTGATGAGCGAGATGCTGGCGCTGTTCCCGGGCCTTGCCCGCGTTCGCATGCTGCGCTCCTGGGGCGGCGTCTGCGACATGTCGATGGACGGCTCGCCGATCATCGTCACCGGCCCCCTGCCCGGCATGTATCTCAACTGCGGCTGGTGCTATGGCGGCTTCAAGGCGACGCCGGCTTCCGGCTGGTGCTTTGCCTGGACCATCGCCAAGGACCAGCCGCACGACCTCAATGCCCCCTTCACGCTCGACCGCTTTCATCGCGGCCTGGTGATCGACGACAAGGGCCAGGGTGCAAACCCGCGGCTTCATTAGGAGCATTCCGTGCTGATCACCTGCCCCTATTGCGGCCCGCGCGACGTCATCGAGTTCACCTATCAAGGTGACGGCAACCGCGAGCGTCCCGACCCCGCCTCGCAGAATTTCGAGGCGTGGAACGCCTACGTCTATGACAGGCTGAACCCGGCCGGCGACCACAACGAGATCTGGCAGCATTCCGGCGGTTGCCGCGCGCATCTGAGGGTCGTGCGCAACACGCTGACGCATGAGATTTTGAGCGTCGCCTTCATACGGGGTGATCATGGGCGCGGCGATCACACCTCGGCCGCGCGCCGCAAGGCGGAGGGCAAGTCATGAGCCCGCGCCGCACCGACATCGGCGGTCGCATCGACCGGGTGAAAACCATCCGCTTCACCTTCGACGGCGCGCCCTATACCGGCCATGCCGGCGATACGCTGGCATCGGCGCTGCTGGCCAAGGGCGTCACCGTCTTCGGTCGCTCGTTCAAATACCACCGCCCGCGCGGCCTGCTGACGGCTGGCGTCGAGGAGCCCAATGCCCTGGTGACGGTGCTGAAGGGCGAGGTCCGCGAGCCCAACATTCCGGCGACCATGGTCGAGATCCATGACGGGCTGGTCGCCATCAGCCAGAACCGCTTTCCCTCGCTTGCTTGGGACATCAACGCCGTCAACCAGCTCGGCGGCAAGATCCTGTCGGCCGGCTTCTACTACAAGACCTTCATGGGACCGGCGTTCGGCCCGCTGAAGGGCACGCGCTTCTGGATGTTCTGCGAACATTTCATCCGCCGCGCCGCCGGTCTCGGCAGCGCCGGATCGGCGAAGGACCCGGCCCGCTACGAGCGCATGAACGCCTTTTGCGACGTGCTGGTGGTCGGCTCCGGCCCGGCCGGACTGATGGCCGCCAAGGCCGCCGCCGATCAGGGCGCGCGCGTCATGCTGGCCGATCTCGAGCCGCGTTTCGGCGGCTCGGCCAACTGGTCCGACGAAACGATTGACGGTGCGCCGGCCGCCGATTGGGCCCGCCGCATCGTCGCCCAGCTCGAAGGCCGCGACAATATCCGGCTTTTACCGCGCACCACGGTGTGGGGCTATTACGACAACAACACGCTTGCCGCGCTCGAACGCGTCAGCGACCACAAGGAGCAGCCCGGCAAGGGCGAGCCGCGCCATCGTTACTGGGCGATACGCGCCAAATCCGTGGTTCTGGCCACCGGCGCTTTCGAGCGGCCGCTGGTATTCCCGGGCAATGACCGGCCAGGCGTGATGCTGGCGCATGCCGCCGAGCGCTATGCCAACGAGTTCGGCGTGCTGCCGGGCGAGCGGATCGCGTTGTTCACCAACAACGACAGCGCCTATCGGGCGGCGGTCGCCTTGAAGAGAGCCGGAGCCGCGGTCGTCGCCATCGCCGATATCAGGCCGGAGCTTTCGCCAGAGATGCGCAAGCTGGCCGCGGAGGCCGAGGCAGAGATCTTCGCCGGCCATGCCGTCGTCGCCACCGAAGGCGGCAAGGCGCTGTCCGGCCTCAAGCTGCAACGCTTCGACATGACCAACGGCGCGCTCATCGGCGACGCACGCAGCATCCATGCCGATTGCCTGCTGATGTCCGGCGGCTGGTCGCCGACCATCCATCTGGCCAGCCAGGCCGGCGCCAAGGCGGAATGGAACGCCGCGCGGCAAGCCTTCCTGCCGCCGAAGCCGACACAGAAATGGATCGGCGCCGGCGCGTTCACCGGCAGTTTCTCGACGCTCGAAGCACTCGCCGAAGGCCGCGCCGCGGGCCTTGCCGCCGCCGGCGGGCAGAGCACACCGTCCGTGCTGCCGACCGTCGAAGCCGTACCCGGCGATCCCGATCCGGCTCCGGTGTTCGAGATCAGGGCCAAGGGCAAGAGCTTTGTCGACTTCCAGCACGACGTGACAGCAGAGGACGTTCGGCTGGCGCACCGCGAAGGCTTCGTCTCGGTCGAGCATCTGAAGCGCTACACCACGCTGGGCATGGCGACCGACCAGGGCAAGAGTTCCAACGTCCCCGGCCTTGCCATCATGGCCGAAGCGCTGGGCAAGCCGATCCCCGAGGTCGGCACGACACGCTTCCGGCCGCCCTTTGCGCCGGTTTCGATCGGCTCGCTGGCGGCGGAGCGTTTTGGCGACCTGAAGCCAGAGCGGCTGACGCCGATGCATGACTGGCATCTCGCCAACGGCGCGACCATGTATTCCGCCGGCCTCTGGTACCGTCCGATGATCTACGGCCTTGCCGGCGAGACAATCGAGCAAGCCTATGTCCGCGAGGCCAAGGCGACGCGCGAGACCGCCGGCATCGTCGATGTCTCGACACTGGGTAAGATCGCTGTGCAAGGGCCCGACGCCGCTCAGTTCCTCGACCGCGTCTACACCAACATGTTTTCGACGCTGGCCGTCGGCAAGGCTCGCTATGGCCTGATGCTGCGCGAGGACGGCCTCGCCTTCGACGACGGCACCACCTGGCGCCTCGGCGAGCAGGATTTCCTGATGACCACCACCACCGCCAATGCCGGCAAGGTGATGCAGCATCTGGAATATTTTCTCGACGTGATCTGGCCGGACCTGAAAGTCCACGTCACCTCGGTGACCGACGAATGGGCGGGCGCCGCGATCGGCGGGCCGAAGGCCAGGGAGATCCTTGCCGCTTGTGTCACCGGCACATCGGTCGACAATGCCACCTTGCCGTTCATGGGTATCGTTCGCGGCGAGATATCAGGCGTGCCGGTGATGATTTGCCGGTTATCGTTCTCCGGTGAAATGGCGTTCGAGGTCTATTCCGGCGCCGGCCATGGCACGCATGTCTGGGAAGCGCTGATCGAGGCCGGCAGACCGTTCGGTCTGGTCACCTACGGGCTCGAGGCGCTGGGCACGATGCGCATCGAGAAGGGCCATGTCACCGGCGCCGAGATCGATGGCCGCACCACTGCGCGCGATTTGCATCTCGACTGGATGCTGTCGAAGAAGAAGCCGTTCATCGGCTCGGCGATGATGGACCGCGAAGGCCTGATAGCGGCTGACCGGCTGGAACTGGTCGGCCTGATCGCCCTCGACAACCGGCCGCTCAATGGCGGCGCGCACATCGTCGAGGAGGTGGACGAGGCCAATCCGCACGACTCGATCGGCCACATCACCGCGTGCTGTTATTCGCCGGCACTCGGCAAGCATATCGCGCTGGCGCTGGTCAAGGGCGGCAAGGCACGGCGCGGCACGCGCGCCCATGTCTCCGATCCCTTGCGCAACCGGTTCGGACCGGTCGAGATCGTCTCCAACCACTTCTTCGATCTGGACGGGAGCCGCATGCATGGTTGAGCGCCAATCGCCCCTCGATCCGGAATTTCATGTCGGTTCGCACGGCAATTTCGAGCATGGCGTCGAGATCATCCTGACCGAGACGCGGCCGGGCTCGATCGTGCAGCTCGCCGCCTGGCCTGGCGAGGAGAAGAAGCTGATATCAGCCATCCGCACCGTTACCGGGCTTGCGCTGCCGGACGGCGCCGGCGGCGGAGTGAGCGACGGCGTGAAGTCGGTATTCGGCTTCGCGCCTGGGAAGTTCACCGTTGCCGACGAGGCCGATGGGTTGGCCGCCGCCTTTGCCAAGGTGGTTAGCCCGGCCATCGGTACGATCACCGACCTTTCGCATGGCCGCACCGCCATCCGCATTGCCGGGCCGAAGGCCGAATGGGTGCTGGCAAAGTTCTTCGCCATCGACTTTTCGCTGCCGGCCTTTCCGGTCGGCGCCGGTCGCTCGACCGCCCATCACGATGTCTTCGCCCAGATCCAGCGCACCGGCGCCGACCAGTTCGACATCTATGTCTTCCGCTCGTTCGCGCGGTCGTTCTGGAAGGCGCTGTGTCACGCGAGCGAGGAAGTCGGCTACGAGGTGCAGTAGACCCCGCCTTGTCGGCTACGACTGCTGCACAACGGCGCGCCAAAAGCGGATACCGCCACCAGCTCGTTCATTGGACGCTCCACACGCAGGATGACTTCAGGTTTCGTTCTGTTTGGGCCGCGGCATAGAGTGTGTCGCTCAAGGCGCACCCGGTTTCCTTGCTTACTCGCTGAACGTTACCCACTCTTCCAGCGGCACGCGGTCGGTGCGGAAGGTGTTTTCCGGTTTGGATATGTCCTCATGGCCAAGCGCCATTCCGCAGACGACGATCTCCTCGTCGGGAATGTTGAGCACCGGCCTGATCTGCCGGTGGTAGGGTGCAAACGCTGCTTGTGGGCAAGTGTGCAAACCCCTGCCCCGCGCCGCGACCATGATGTTCTGCAGGAACATGCCGTAGTCGATCCACGAGCCCTGGTTGAGCCGGCGGTCGATGGTGAAGATCATGCCGACCGGCGCATCGAAGAAGACGAAGTTGCGGTCGTGCTGGGCGCGCATCTTGTCGACCTCGCGGCGGCCGATGCCGAGCGCACCATAGAGGCCGAAGCCGTTGGCGCGGCGGCGTGTCAGATAAGGCTCGAAGAACTGGGTGGGATAGTAGCGGTATTCGTCCCAATCGGCTTTTTCGGCGCGAATTCCGGAATTGAGAATGGCGTCGGTGATCCGCTGCTTGGTCTCGCCCTTGGTGACGTAGACCTTCCATGGCTGCATGTTGGTACCGGACGGAGCGCGCGCCGCAACCGCCAGAATGGCGCGGATCGTATTGTCGTCGACCATGTCGGGGAGGAACGCGCGCACCGAACGGCGCGACAGAATTGCCTCGTCGATAATCTCGGCTTCGCTCGCGATTCGAGTGTTGTTTTCCAGCATGGGCCGTCCTTACCCTCGTCTCGACCAGACGTCCCCACTCGCCGTTCGTGCCCGAGCCTTTGCATGAACCGTCAAAATCGTGCAAGCAAATCTTCTGCATCTGTGAAAATCCACTTGATTTTTTCATGCGCTTGACTTCTCATGAAATTTATCTGGAATTTTTCACGAAGTGAGCCCTTTGCCTTCGCCTGCCGCAAGAACATTGCAGGGACCTGACGAACGCGTGCTGGCCGGCGATATCAGGGCCTTGCGCAAACTGCGTGGTCTGACGTTGGCCGAGATCGGCCTGAAGCTTGACCGTTCGGTCGGTTGGGTCAGCCAAGTCGAGCGTGGCTTGTCGACGCCATCGCTCAGCGACCTCAGGGCCTTCGCCGAACTGTTCGGCGTGCCGATCAGCCTGTTCTTCAGCCATGACGTACCTGTCGAAAGCGAGCGCGGCGTGGTTGTGCGCGCCGGCAGGCGCCGCACGCTTGGCACAAGCGAATCCGGCCTGGTGGAGGAGCTTCTGTCGCCCGATCTCGGCGGTAGCTTCGAGATGGTGCGTTCGGTCTTCGCACCGGGCGCGGAACTGAAGGCCGAGGCGCAGCGGCCGACCGAGGAAGCCGGATACGTCGCATCCGGACTGTTCGACATCGAGATAGCAGGCGTCTGGCATCGGCTTGGCGAGGGCGATTCCTTTCGCTTCGAAGGCAAGCCTTACCGTTGGCGCAATCCGGGGGCCGAGCCGGCAATTGTCATCTGGGTGGTTTCGCCGCCGGTCTATTGAGTTAAAGTTTGGGAGAAGAACATGGCGGGTTTGCCGAGCACGGCGCGCGTGGTGATCATCGGAGGCGGTGCCGTCGGCACCTCCTCGCTCTATCATCTCGCCAAGGCGGGGTGGACCGACTGCGTGCTTCTGGAAAAGAACGAGCTGACCTCCGGCTCGACCTGGCATGCCGCCGGCAACGTGCCGACCTTCTCCTCGTCCTGGTCTCTGATGAACATGCAGCGTTATTCGACCGAGCTTTATCGCGGGCTGGCCGACGCGGTCGACTATCCCATGAACTATCACGTCACCGGCTCGCTGCGCCTTGCCCATACGAAAGAGCGCATGCAGGAATTCCAGCGCGCCAAGGGCATGGGCCGCTATCAGGGCATGGACATCGACATCGTCGGCGTCGACGAGATCAAGCGGCGCTATCCCTTCATCGAGACGCATGATCTGAAGGGCGCGCTCTATGACCCGAGCGATGGCGACATCGATCCGGCGCAGCTCACCCAGGCGCTGGCCAAGGGCGCGCGCGACATGGACGCGAAAATCATCCGCTTCTGCCCGGTCACAGGCGTGCGCCGCGAGAACGACGAGTGGGTGGTTGTAACAGCGCAAGGCGAGATCCGCTGCGAGATTGTCGTCAACGCCGCCGGCTACCGCGCCGCCGAAGTGGGCCGGATGTTCGGCCGCGAGGTACCGATGATGGTGATGAGCCATCAATACATATTGTTCGAGGAGATCCCCGAACTGGCGGCGTGGTCGAAGGAACAGGGCAAGAAATTGCCGCTGCTGCGCGACGTCGACACCTCCTACTATTTGCGCCAGGAGAAGAACGGCATGAATCTCGGCCCCTACGAGCGCAATTGCCGCGCGCATTGGGCGACCCACAATGATCCGATGCCGGAGGACTTTTCCTTCCAGCTGTTCCCCGACGATCTCGACCGGCTGGAACATTATCTGGCCGACGCCGTCGCCCGCGTGCCGATCCTTGGCACGGCCGGCCTGTCCAAGGTCATCAACGGGCCGATTCCCTACACGCCGGACGGCAATCCGCTGATCGGCCCGATGCCCGGCGTTCCCAACGCCTTCGAGGCCTGCGTCTTCACCTTCGGCATCGCCCAGGGCGGCGGCGCCGGCAAGGTGCTGGCCGAATGGGTGACTGAAGGCCAGACCGAATGGGACATGTGGTCGTGCGATCCGCGCCGCTTCACGTCCTTTGCCTCGGCGCCGGACTATTGCGTCGCCAAGGGCATGGAGATCTATGGCAACGAATACGCCATCCAGTTTCCGCGTCATGCCTGGCCTGAAGGCCGCGACCGCAAGCTGTCGCCGATCCACGATCGTATCAAGGCGTTCGGCGCGCGCTTCGATGCCTATAATGGCTGGGAGCGCGCCACCTGGTACGCGCAAGACGGCGACGATGTTTCGGAGGAAGCGACGCTGACCTTCCGCCGCGACGGACCGTGGCAACACCGCGTGCGCGAGGAGTGCCTGGCGGTGCGCGACGCCGCCGGCATCCTCGACTTGCCGGGATTCTCGCGCTTCAACCTCGACGGCCCGGGCGCCGCCGAATGGCTGAGCCTGCAGGTCACCGGGCTGGTGCCGAAGCCCGGCCGCATCGGCCTCGTCTATTTCGCCGACGACAAGGGCCGCATCGTCACCGAAATGTCCGTCGTGCGTCACGACGAGAATTTGATGACGCTGATCACCGCGGCGGTCGCGCAATGGCATGATTTCGAGTGGCTGAAATCGCGCATGCCCAAGGATGCGCCTTTCAGGCTGATCGACCGGACCGAGGAATTCTCCACCCAGATCCTGGCCGGACCCAACTCGAGGAAAATCCTCGCCGATATCTGCGAAGCCGACCTCGCTCTGCCGTGGCTGACGCATCAGGAAACGAAGATCGCCGGCCGCTGGGCGAAGCTTGTGCGTGTCTCCTTCGCCGGCGAACTCGGCTGGGAAATTCACACCAGGATCGACGACACCGCCGCCATCTTCGACGTGGTCTGCGCTGCAGGACAACAGCACGGACTGAAGCCGTTCGGCATGTATGCGCTGGATTCGCTGCGGCTCGAAAAGGGCTACCGCACCTGGAAGGGCGACCTGTCGACCGACTATTCGATCCTGCAGGGTGGGCTCGAGCGCTTTGTCAAATGGGATAAACCCGACTTCCGCGGCAAGGCGGCTTTGCTGAACGAGAAGCAGCAAGGCGTGAAGAAACGTTTCGTCACGCTGGTCGTCGAAAACCCCGGCGACTGCGACGCTCCCTACATGTCGACGCTGTGGCATGACGGCCAGATCGTTGGTGAGACGACGTCGGGCGGCTGGGGCCACCGCGTCGACAAGTCGATCGCACTCGGCATGCTGCGCGCCGACCTGGCCGAGCCGGGCACCGCCATCGAGGTCGAGATCTTCGGCGAGCGTTTTCAGGCGATCGTGCAGAAAGATGAGCCACTGTGGGATCCGAAGAACGAGAGGCTGCGCGCATGAAGAAGGTTATTCTCACCGATGGCGGAATGGGACAGGAACTGGTTCGCCGCAGCCAATCCGAGCCGACGCCGCTTTGGTCGGCCAGGGTCCTGATCGACGAGCCGGATCTGGTGCGCGACCTGCACGCGGAATTCATCCGTGCCGGTGCCCGGGTCATCACCATCAACACCTATTCGGCGACGCCCGAACGCCTGGCGCGCGAGGGCGCGGAAGACCTCTTCAAGCCGTTGCAGAAGCGCGGCATCGAATTGGCCAGGCAGGCTCGCGACGAGGCCGGCGACGCGGCGATCGCCGGCTGCCTGTCGCCGCTTTTCGGCAGCTACGCGCCGGCACTGACCATTTCCTTCGAGGAGACGCTCGACATCTACCGCCGCATCGTTGCCGAGCAAGCGGATAGCGTCGACCTGTTCCTGTGCGAAACCATGGCGTCCGCCGAGGAGGCGCGCGCGGCCGTCACCGCGGCGTCGGAAAGCGGCAAGCCGGTATGGGTGTCGTGGACGCTGGCCGATCACGGCAAACCGCGGCTGCGCAGCGGCGAGGCAATAGCCGCCGCGGCAAGCGCGCTCGACGGCCTGGCAGTCGCGGCGCGGTTGGTCAATTGCTGCCGGCCGGAAGCGATCGCCGCGGCCTTGCCCGAGCTGATCGACCTCGGCGGCCCGATCGGCGCCTATGCCAATGGCTTCACCTCTACCGAGGCACTCAAGCACGGCGGCACAGTCGATGTGCTGCATGCTCGTCACGACCTCGGCCCGGATGCCTATGCCGATCAGGCGATCGGCTGGGTGGAGGCTGGCGCCAGCATCGTTGGCGGCTGCTGCGAAGTCGGACCGCCGCATATCGCCGCTCTGCGCGACCGGCTCGAACACGCCGGCTACGAAATTTCAGGAGTTTTGCATGCCTAGACCATCATCGCGCATTTCCGGCATCGTGCCTTCGGGCAAGGACGGCTGGGAAGTCCATTTCGCCGCCTGGACGCGCAAGGAGGCCGGCGAAGACATCATCATGCTGTCGGTCGGCGATCACGACTTCGACACACCGTCGCAAACGATCGAAGCCTGCGTGACCGCGGTTCGCGGCAGCAATCATCACTACACCCCGCTTCCCGGCCTGCCGCGCCTGCGCAAGGCGATGGCGGCAGCCTCGAGCGCCTGCACCGGCGTCGAGACGTCGCCGGATCAGGTCATCGCCACGCCGGGCGGCCAGGCCGCACTCTACGCGGCCGTGCAGGGCGTGCTCGACCAGGGCGACCACGCCATCGTCGTGGCGCCCTATTACGCCACCTATCCCAACACGTTCAGCGCCGCCGGTGCCAGTTTCACCGTCGTCGAAACGCCCGCCGAAGACGGCTTCCAACCGCGTGCCGAGACGATCCGCGCGGCGCTACGACCGAACACGCGCGCCATCCTTATCAACACGCCGAACAACCCGACCGGTGCTGTCTATTCGCGCGAGCGGCTGGAGCAACTTGCCGAGATTTGCCGGGAGCACGACCTCTGGCTGCTGTCGGACGAAGTCTATTGGACATTGGGTGGCGGCGAGCATATCTCGCCGCGCTCGCTGCCAGGGATGGCCGAGCGTACGCTGGTGATCAATTCCATGTCCAAGAGCCACGGCATGACCGGCTGGCGCATGGGCTGGCTGACTGGTCCGGAGGCGATGATCACACTGCTGATCAACCTCAACCTAGTGACGACCTATGGCTTGCCGGCCTTCATCTCGATCGCCTGCGCCGAGGCACTGGAGAATCGTTACGGCGTCAAGGAGATCGCCGAGCGCTACGCCGCGCGCCGCACCGTCCTGCTCGATGCGGTGCGTGGCATGAACGATGTCACCGTGCGCGGTTCGGAGGGCGGCATGTATGTCATGCTCGACATCTCAGCCGTCGAACCGGACGACGAGAAATTCGCCTGGGCCTTGCTCGACAAGGAAAAGGTTGGCGTGATGCCCGGCTCCAGCTTCGGTGAGGCGGCCGCCGGGCACATTCGCATCAGCCTCTGCCAGCCGGAGCCCGTGCTGCAAGAAGCAGCGCTTCGGCTGCGCCGTTTCGCTTCCAGCTATCGTCGCGAGGCCGCATGACCGCCAAGGCCATCCCTGCCAAAGCCCGCGCCGTCATCATCGGCGGCGGCGTCTCCGGCTGTTCGGTCGCCTATCACCTGGCCAAACTCGGCTGGACCGACATCGTGCTCCTGGAACGCAAGCAGCTGACATCGGGCACGACGTGGCACGCCGCCGGCCTGATCGGCCAGTTGCGCGGTTCGCAGAACATGACCCGGCTGGCGAAATATTCAGCCGACCTCTACGCCAAGCTGGAAGCCGAGACCGAAGTCGGCACCGGCATGCGCCAGGTCGGCTCCATCACCGTGGCGCTGACCGAGGAGCGCAAACACGAGATCTATCGGCAAGCGTCGCTGGCGCGCGCCTTCGATGTCGATGTCCGCGAGATTTCACCCAATGAAGTCAGTGAGATGTACCCGCATCTCAATGTCTCGGACGTCGTCGGCGCCGTGCATCTGCCGCTCGACGGCCAGTGCGACCCCGCCAACATCGCCATGGCGCTGGCCAAAGGCGCGCGCCAGCGCGGCGCCACCATCGTCGAGAATGTGAAGGTCACCAAGGTCCACACCAAGGCCGGTCGCGTCACCGGCGTGTCCTGGGCGCAAGGCGAAGAACAAGGCACCATCGAAGCCGACATCGTCGTCAACTGCGCCGGCATGTGGGCGCGCGAACTGGGCGCCCAGAACGGCGTCACCATTCCGCTGCATGCCTGCGAACATTTTTATCTCGTCACCGAACCGATCCCCGGTCTGGGTCGGCTGCCGGTGCTGCGCGTGCCCGACGAATGCGCCTACTACAAGGAGGACGCCGGCAAGATGATGCTCGGCGCCTTCGAGCCGGTGGCAAAGCCTTGGGGTATGGATGGCATCCGCGAGGATTTCTGCTTCGACCAGTTGCCGGAGGACATGGAGCATTTCGAGCCGATCCTCGAAATGGGCGTCAACCGCATGCCGATGCTGGCGACCGCCGGCATTCACACCTTCTTCAACGGTCCCGAGAGTTTCACGCCCGACGACCGCTACTATCTCGGCGAGGCGCCGGAGCTGTCCGGCTACTGGATGGCGACCGGCTACAATTCGATCGGCATCGTCTCCTCCGGCGGCGCCGGCATGGCGCTGGCGCAGTGGATCAATGACGGCGAAGCCCCCTTCGACCTGTGGGAAGTCGACATCCGTCGCGCCCAGCCGTTCCAGAAGAACCGCCGTTACCTCCGGGAGCGCGTCTCCGAAACGCTCGGTCTGCTCTATGCCGACCATTTCCCTTACCGACAGATGGCGACGTCGCGCAATGTCAGGCGTTCGCCCCTGCACGAGCATTTGAAAGCGCGTGGCGCTGTCTTCGGCGAAGTCGCCGGCTGGGAGCGCGCCAACTGGTTCGCCCGCGAGGGCCAGGAGCGCGAATACCGCTATTCCTGGAAGCGCCAGAACTGGTTCGACAACCAGCGCGAAGAACATCTCGCGGTCAGGAACAAGGTCGGCCTGTTCGACATGACCTCGTTCGGCAAGATCCGTGTCGAGGGCCGCGATGCCTGCGCCTTCCTGCAAAGGCTCTGCGCCAACGACTTGGACGTGGCGCCGGGCAAGATCGTCTACACTCAGATGCTCAACCAGCGCGGCGGTATCGAGAGCGACCTGACGGTCTCGCGGCTGTCGGAAACGGCCTTCTTCCTCGTCGTCCCAGGTGCAACACTGCAGCGCGACCTCGCCTGGCTGAGAAAACACCACACCGACGAATTCGTC
Organism: Mesorhizobium sp. M1338; assembly: GCF_040318045.1. Classification (NCBI taxonomy): domain Bacteria; kingdom Pseudomonadati; phylum Pseudomonadota; class Alphaproteobacteria; order Hyphomicrobiales; family Phyllobacteriaceae; genus Mesorhizobium; species Mesorhizobium sp. M1338. The sequence goes on from NZ_JAMYLL010000011.1 coordinate 143,810, forward strand.
GTCATCACGGATATCACCGCTGCCGAAGCCGTGCTCTGCCTGATGGGACCGGATGCGCGAAAGCTGATTCAGAAGGTGAGTCCCAACGATTTCTCCAACGAAACCAACCCGTTCGGCACGTTCCAGGAGATCGAGATCGGCATGGGCCTGGCCCGCGCCCACCGCGTCACCTATGTCGGCGAGCTCGGCTGGGAACTCTATGTCTCGACCGATCAGGCAGCCCATGTGTTCGAAGCGATCGAAGAGGCAGGAGCGGATGTCGACCTGAAACTCTGCGGCCTGCACACGCTGGATTCCTGCCGCATCGAAAAAGCCTTTCGGCATTTCGGCCACGACATCACCGATGAGGACAACGTGCTGGAAGCCGGCCTTGGCTTCGCCGTCAAAACGGCCAAGGGCGACTTCATTGGGCGTAATGCCGTGCTGCGCAAGAAGGAAGCCGGACTGAGCCGTAGGCTGGTCCAGTTCCGCCTGAAAGACCCGCAACCCCTGCTCTTCCACAACGAGGCGATCCTGCGCGACGGCGAGATCGTCGGTCCGATCACATCAGGCAATTACGGCCATCATCTCGGCGGCGCCGTCGGACTGGGCTATATCAAGTGCCAGGGCGAGAGCGAGGCGGATGTGCTGGCCTCATCCTACGAGATCGAGATCGCCGGCGAGCGTTTTGCGGCGGAAGCATCGCTGAAGCCGATGTACGACCCGAAGTCGGAGCGGGTGAGGATGTAGTGCGCAGTCCTGTCCTTCTCCCCTTGTGGGAGAAGGTGGATCGGCGCGCAGCGCCGAGACGGATGAGGGGTGTTCCAGCGGAGTGAGGCGTTGGCGCTCCCTGGAACACCCCTCATCCGTCGCCTTCGGCGACACCTTCTCCCACAAGGGCTAGCGTGCGCACACATTTGCTTCGGGTTGATTTTGCGAGGCGAGAACGAAGCCGTCTGTGATGGCGTTGAAGCGTCTGAGGCCGTGGGTGAAGGTGATAGGCCCTGGCGGGCGCTCGCTTTCGTAGCCGTTCCAGCCTCCGAGCCTGGCGATACACCAGGCGGCCCAGGCGAGCGTGTGCGTGGGGT
>NZ_JAMYLL010000012.1:0-87500 GCF_040318045.1 Mesorhizobium sp. M1338
CGACAGCCCTTGCCTGCAACTCACGCGCTCGCAAAATCCCCGCTTCAGACCTACGCCAAAAGACAGTGTGAGATATCCGGGCTAGCTGTGCCCGACATAGTCAGGCACGGTCTCGATTTCGTCGCGAACCATGCCGGCAGCGAAACTGAACTGGCCCCAAAACGCCAAGCCATAAAATGCCTGACCGACAATCAGGGAAAATGGAATTTGCCAAAGCGGCATCCCTGCTTCTCGGGCATGGCCGACAATACGTCGTGTTGTGCGCCACGACATGGTGAACCATCGGCTGAACGACTTCGCCACCCGTTGCGTGCGGCTAGGCGCGCTAAGCTCCACATATTTGCGGTCGGCATCGCGACCGGTTACCAGTGCACGCCAGTAAAAGAATTTCCAGCCACGTGGCGAGTAATGGTAAGCGCGTGCATTGACATTATAGATCTTGTGACCTTCAAGTTTTAGCTTGCGCATCAGCAATGTGCAGGAGACTTTGAACCCATTATGTTTTGGAAAAGGATTTTTTGTAATCCAGTCGCGCCGAAAAGCTATATTATTGGCATTAATTGCCCTCTTTGAAGCAAATCTCCCGTCTCCATGTGCCATTGGAAAAAACCAAATCAAAGCAAATGTTCTAGAAAAGAAGTCATCATGCAATAGGTAGGTATATCCGTTCACGCAAACAATTTCAGATTGTGCGAACGGCTCAAGTAAAGTTGATAGCCATCCGGGTTCAGCTACGGTATCTGAGTCGGATAAGACAATTACGTCCCCATCGGCTTTCAAGATTCCATTATTCTTCAGGTCGTAATATCGCCCTCCTGGGCAAGCGGCAAAGATGACGTCGGCAACTCGTTCCAGTTGCGGCGCTTCCGCTGTGATGTCGCTACGAAGCGTTTTTGCATCCGCCTCTGTTCCGCCGTGGGAGATGACAACCTTCGGTCTGGCCAAGCCGGCTGAGGAAACCGAAGTGATTTCACGCGCCAGCGCCTTCAGTCCAACGCCGACTTCGCCCCAATCTATGGATTTGGCGTTCTCCATTTCCAAGACGAGCGAGTATGTTGCGCGTTCCTCAACCATCTCTGCACCGACCATTTATCAGCGTCTAGGTGGCTATCGTCGCCGCAACCCAATGTAAAGACAACCCTACGGATCAAGCGGCAGTAGATTCGCAAAGCGCTCCTTGTCACCTATGATCTTCACATCGCCTTTTCGATCAGATCGGACGCTGGCCCAGGTTTCTAAGAGTGCCGAAAGCGCGATGATTGCTGAGGTTGAATTTTGAGGGGTCCGAGTATTGCGACAAGAAGCGCTCCCTCCACTCCATATTGACGTTGTCTCGTTGGATTTCGAGACCTGAACTGGGGGCTGGTGCAGATTCAGCAGATTCAAATGTGAGTTGCGCGCCTACCAGACCCGCGACTTTCTCAAGGCTGGCCTGTGGATTTGCCAAGAGTTCCTCGTATGTCAAGGACAGGAAAGACAATCCGTTTTTTGCAAGCCAGATGTCCCACGACAGATTCTCCAGCACGATTTTTTCAAGGGCCTCCGCTATCGATGCGCCGTCATAGCGTGGTGAGTTCTGAACAGCCTCAGTAGAGCGAAACCGACCGGTCTGACGAGCGCGTGACCAAGAGATTGCCTGACCAAGGAGATCGCGGCGAGTCAAGCGCACGTAGTGCAGTCCTGGAAGGCTGGCTGGGAGATCCACAGTCTTGGCCACCTGCAAAAACTGGCTTGCAAACAGTTTGGCAGCGTAAATTCCAGAGGGAGACCGCCCATCTTTCAATGCACGCAAAACCTGGGCACGGGGATCGCGAGGATAGTTCGGCATTGCGAGAACACGGCGGCCACCGAACCACTCGAGGGGGTTGCCAAGCTCGGTGGCCGCCATCAATCCGGCCAGATGATTGCTGCCGCTGCGCGGTGAGGTGCAGATGAGAATTCCGGCTTTCAACCCAGCCAGCATTTCCGGCGGGATTTCAACTGGCAGAGGGCGCCTACGAAAAAGATGCATGGCGATCAAGACTACCGCTTCAGCAAGAACACAGCCTGCTGGCCGAAGAAATTCCAGAACCACCACGGCATCGACAGGCCGATCTTCTGGCCATTGGCGTCGAGTGCGGTTGCTTTTTCCACGGTTGCGCCGAGTTCGTCGCACAGATTGACGAAGTCGCGGATGGTGCAGAAATGGATATTGGGCGTGTCGTACCAGGAATAGGGCAAGTCCTTGGTCACCGGCATGCGGCCGTTGAGGAACAGCGAAAGGCGCACGCGCCAATGGCCGAAATTGGGGAAGGACACGATCGCCCGGTTGCCGATCCTGAGCAATTCGTCGAGCACCAGCTTCGGGTTGCGGGTGGCCTGCAGCGTCTGCGACAGGACGACGAAGTCAAAGCCCTTGTCGGGATAGAATTCGAGGTCCTTGTCGGCATCGCCCTGGATGACCGAGAGGCCGCGCGCCACGCATTCGTTGACGCCGCGCTGCGACAGCTCCAATCCCCGGCCATCGACCTGCTTGCTGTCTTGCAGCAATTCGAGCAGCGAGCCGTCGCCCGAGCCGACATCGAGCACGCGGGACCGCGGCGGGATGAGATTGGCGACGACCTCGAGGTCGACACGCTGGTCGCGGTTGACGCTCATTGGCTCAATCCTCTCGCCCGGGCCGCCGAGCCGATGAAGCCATTGATGGCGGCAAACAGTTCCGGCTCGTCGAGCAGGAAAGCATCGTGGCCGCGATCGGTCTCGATCTCGACGAAGGATACCGACGCGCCGGCCGCGTTGAGCGCATGCACGATCGAGCGGCTCTCCTCGGTCGGAAACAGCCAGTCCGAGGTGAAGGACACCAGGCAGAAGCGGGTTTTGGTGCCGGCAAAGGCGTCGGCCAACCGGCCGCCATGGTCGGCGGCGAGGTCGAAATAGTCCATCGACCGGGTCATGTAGAGGTAGGAATTGGCGTCGAAGCGATCGACGAAGGTCATGCCCTGGTGGCGCAGATAGCTCTCGATCTGGAAGTCGGCGTCGAAGCCGAAGGTCAGAGCTTCGCGATCCTGCAGGTTGCGGCCGAATTTCCGGTGCAGGGCGGCCTCCGACAGATAGGTGATGTGGGCGGCCATGCGCGCCACCGCCAAGCCCTTTTCCGGGCGTTTGCCGTGTTCGAAATATTTGCCGCCATGCCAGTCCGGATCGGCCATGACAGCTTGCCGGCCGACCTCGTGGAAGGCGATGTTCTGCGAGGAATGGCGCGCACCGGTGGCGATCGGCAGCGCCGAGAAGACGCGCTCCGGGTAGCTCGACGCCCATTCCAGCACCTGCATGCCGCCCATCGAGCCGCCAAGCACGCAGAACAGCTTTTCGATGCCGAAATGGTCGATCAGCATCTGCTGCGCGCGCACCATGTCGCGGATGGTGATGATCGGCAGGTCGAGCCCATAGGGTTTGCCGGTGGCGGGATTGGTCGAGGCCGGTCCGGTGGAACCCAGACAACCGCCGATGACGTTGGAGCAGATGACGAAGAAGCGGCTGGTGTCGATGATCTTGCCGGGGCCGATCAGCACCTCCCACCAGCCCGGCTTGCCGGTCACCGGATTGGTGCTGGCGACGTGCTGGTCGCCGGTAAGCGCATGGCAGACGAGGATGGCGTTGGAGCGGGCGTCGTTCAGCGTGCCATAGGTCTGGTAGGCGATCTGGAACGGCGACAGCAGCGTACCGGCGTCCAGCTTGAGCGGTTTGTCAGGCCCAAAACGCAAAACCGGGCTCGATGGCTGGTCGGCCTCGTTGTTGGTTTTGCGAGCACGCAGAGCGGCCATTGCATCCATCTCACACCTTGATCCCTGCACCGTGCTTTTCGAAAATCGATGCCGATGCGGTATCCGGCCGGCGCGGACAACAAAAAACCGGCATTGCAGTCGCAAAGCCGGTTACAGGATGCAAACGGCCCTTTAGCAAGTTGTTTAACGTGGCTGCAAGCCGACCGGCCAAATCACCACGGAAGTTCGCACCCTTCTAGGCCCGTGGCGTGCTGGCGTCAACGGCCAGCCTTTGTCCCGAGGCGGTCACCTCTCGACATTGCGGGCCACGGCTTGTATTTCCGCTGCGGCTTCCCTGAGGAGCGTTCTCGACGGATTTTACGACATGAGCCAGACACCGGACAAGGCACGTCCAACCCCGCGCGCGGGCATCATGGACATCGATGCCTATGTGCCGGGCAAGAGCACGGCGCCCGCCGGCATCGCCAAGGTCTACAAGCTGTCATCGAACGAGAACCCGCTCGGTCCGTCGCCAAAGGCGATCGAAGCCGCGCGCGAGATTGCCGGAAAGCTCGATATCTATCCCGACGGCACCGCCAGGCGGCTGCGCGAAGCGATCGCCGAAGTGCATGGCCTGAACCCGGCCAACATCATCTGCTCGAACGGCTCCGACGAGATCCTCGGCCTGCTGGCGCAGACTTATCTGGCGCCCGGCGACGAGGCTGTCATCACCGAACACGCCTTCATGGTCTACAAGATCTACATCCAGTCGGCGGGTGCCGTTCCGGTGACGATCAAGGAAAAAGACGAGCGCGCCGACATCGACGCCATCCTGGCCGCCGTCACGCCGCGCACCAAGATCGTGTTCCTCGCCAATCCCAACAACCCGACCGGCACCTATGTGCCGTTCCAGGAGGTGCGCCGGCTGCACTCAGGTCTGCCCAAGCACGTGCTTCTGGTGTTAGACGCGGCCTATGCAGAATATGTCCGCCGCAACGACTACGAAGCCGGCATCGAGCTCGTCGGCAGCGCCGAGAACGTGGTGATGACCCGCACTTTCTCCAAGATCGGCCTTGGCGGGGCGCGGATCGGCTGGATGTACGGGCCGATGCACATCGTCGACGCAATCAACCGCGTGCGTGGCCCCTTCAACGTCAATGCAACGGCGATCGAGGCCGGCATCGCGGCGATCCGCGACCGCGCCCATATCGAGCGCAGCATCGCGCACAACGAGACCTGGCTGGCATGGCTGAGCGAGGAGTTCACAAAGCTTGGACTGCGGGTGACGCCGAGCGTCGGCAATTTCGTCCTCGTTCATTTTCCCGAGGACAACAAACATTCCGCAGCTGCGGCGGACGAGTATCTAACGGCGCGCGGCTATATATTGAGGCGCGTTTCCGGCTACGGCTTTCCCAACGCGCTGCGCATGACCGTCGGCACCGAAGAGGCCAATCGCGGCGTTGTCGCCGCACTCACGACATTCCTGAAAAGCTAGAACACCATGACATCACCGATGTTTGAAAAGATCGCGCTGGTCGGCATCGGCCTGATCGGCTCGTCGCTGGCCCGCGTCATCCGCCGCGAGGGTCTGGCCCACCACGTCGCTATCTCGACCCGCAGTGCCGCGACGCTGGCGCGAGCGAAAGAACTTGGGCTGGGCGATAGCTACACCACCGATGCGAAGGAGGCGGTTCGCGATGCCGATCTGGTCATCGTCTCGGTGCCGGTCGGCTCGTCCGGCACCGTGGCCGAGGAAATCGCACCGGCGCTGAAGCCGGGCGCGATCCTGACCGATGTCGGCTCGACCAAGGCATCCGTCATCGCGCAGATGCAGCCTTATGTGCCGGCCGGCGTCCACTTCATTCCCGGTCATCCGCTGGCGGGCACGGAAAAATCCGGCCCCGATGCCGGGTTCGCCGACCTGTTCGACAATCGCTGGTGTATCTTCACGCCGCTGCCCGATACCGACCCGGACGCGCTGGCACGGCTGTCGGAATTCTGGCGCCGCTGCGGCGCCAACATCGACACGATGGATCCCCAGCATCACGACATGACGCTGGCCATCGTCTCGCATCTGCCGCACATCATCGCCTACAACATCGTTGGCACCGCCGATGATCTGCAGTCGGTAACCAAGTCCGAGGTGATCAAATATTCGGCTTCCGGCTTTCGTGACTTCACGCGTCTTGCCGCCTCCGACCCGACGATGTGGCGGGATGTGTGCCTGCACAACAAGGATGCCATCCTCGAAATGCTGGCGAGGTTCTCGGAAGATCTGGCGTCGCTGCAACGCGCGATCCGCTGGGGTGACGGCGAAAAACTCTTCGACCTGTTCACCCGCACCCGCGCCGTGCGCCGCTCGATCATCGAGGCCGGCCAGGACATCGACGTGCCCGATTTTGGCCGCCAGGCGGTCGAACACCCGGCAAAGACCTAAGTCTGTTTCAGGCGGGCCAGGTCGCGGCAACCATGGCCAAAGTCTCGGCGCGGTCCGGGGCACCAAGCCTGCCGCCGAAGTGTAGGCATTTGAGCGCGGCGGCCGCACTGGCAAAGCGCAGCGCCTGCTCGACCGGCATGGCTTCGGCCATCCCCACGGCGAAGGCGCCGTGAAAGACATCGCCGGCCGCCAATGTGTCGACCGCTTTGATTCTCGGCGCCGCGACGTGGCGCACACAGCCTGCGGAACGGTCGTGCCACCAACTCCCCGCCGCGCCGCCAGTCACCGCGACAAAGGCGTCGGTGCGGCTGGCGAGATCGGCGCAAGCCGTTTCCGGATCGAGCGCCTGGCCGCAGACAATGCGCGCCGCCGGCTCCGATGCAACGATGTGCGTGGCGAGCGGCAACAGCTGTTCCAGGACCTCCAGCGGCGCGGTGTCGGCATCGAGGATCGCCGGCCGACCATCGGCGCGCGCCGCCTTCAGGGCAAGTGCTGCCGCACCTGGCCAGCGGACATCGACCAGTACGGCATCGAATGCGGAGAGGTCGGCGACCGGCAAGGCTTCGGGATCGGCCTGGGCAAGCCTGTCATAGAACGGCACGATGATGCGCTCGCCATGCGCGTCGACCAGAATCGAGGCCAGCGCCGAGCGGGCGCCTCTGACGCGGCGCACAAAGGTGCAATCGACGCCTTCGGCCTCGACGCTGGCGATGAGCTGGTCGGCGATGACATCGTCGCCGGCGCTCGCCCACAGCGATACCTCGGCGCCCAGGCGATGGGCGGCGCAGGCAGCGCTGGTGGCCATGCCCGAGGCGATCTGGACGCCGTCGGAGGCGATGAACTTGCCCTGATGCACGGGCAGTGTCTCGACACGCAGGATGGTGTCGAGCGTCAGCGCGCCGACGCTTAGAAGTTTTGCCGGTCTGTTCATACTGGGATGCTTAATTGAGCGGCTTGATCTTGCCCAGTGGGATGAAGCCGAACGAGGCCTTGCCCTTGACCACCTTGAGCGGCATCGACGGTTCGTTGCCGAGCACCGCCAGGGCAGAAAAGCCCTGCTCGATCTGGCTTTTCTGCTCGGGTATGGCGGCACCGAGGATGGCCGCCACCGCCTTCGGGTCCTTCAGCCTGATCATCAGATCGGCGTTGACCAGGCCCTCGGCATCGACCGAGAGCGGTCCCGAAACAGTGATGCGCGCCGTCCCCGACGACAGGTCGAGGTTGCGGATTTCGATCGCCTGGCCGCGCAGGCTTTTCACCTGCGTGCCAATCAACGCGACGCCGTTCTTCAGCGTTGCGTCGCCGCTGGCATCGAGCGCCGGCAGCACGCGCCCGCCGATCGCGCCGGGGTCGATCTCGAGATCGCCGAAACTGCCGAGATAGTCGATGTCCGACCCATTCGGCCGCAGTTGGCCGGCCGCCTTGCCGGCGCTGAACAATTGCACCGGGTCGGTATCGTCGGCCGGATCGGTCTGGCCGGACAGGCCCTCCGCCTCCAGGGCAATCCGCTGCGGTAGCGGCCACCACAATTTGACGTTGGCCTGCAGATTGTCCCAGTCGATCCACAGCGGCGCCATGCCTGGAACGGAAGTCCTGAGCGGGCCGCGCAGATTGGCAACCGGTGACAGAGGCTGGATGATCTGGGCGGCTGCGTTGAAGCTGCCGGCCGAAGCGGCGATGTTCCTGGCATCGTCCTCGTAAGCCAAATTGTCGCAGGAGACGGTAAAGCTCAGGGGATAGCCGCTGACCTGGAGGTTGGCGCAGCCGGCTTCGACGCCAGTTTTGTTCAGCGTGGCAACCGCCTTGTCGGCCTCGCTCCTGACCCGGTCAGCCAGATAGAACCAGCCGCCGCTGTAGATGGCAAACAGCACCACGACGAGCGCGGCAAGCCACAACAGGCGGCGACGTTTACTCGGCTGGCGTTCGTCACTTGACGTCATGCTTTGGCTCTCGTTAACGCATGGGTGTTGCGGACGGACAGTCGATCCCGCCAACAATAGGTAGACAGAGACGAATAGGTAGACGGGGACAGGCGGAAAAGACACCGGTCCCGGTGCGGTGTTGGCATCTTTTGCAATCAGGCGCGGCGATATGGGCGATTTTTGGGTGTTTGGCTATGGTTCGCTGATCTGGCGGCCGGGTTTCGCGCATGTCGAGACACAGCGTGCCCGCCTGCATGGCTACCGGCGCTCGCTTTGCGTCTATTCCTTCGTGCATCGCGGCACGCGTGAACGGCCGGGGCTGGTGCTCGGCCTAGATCGTGGCGGCTCCTGCATCGGCTTGGCGTTCCGCGTTCCCGGCGACTTGCGCGACGAGGTCATCGCCTATCTGCGCGAGCGCGAATTGGTCACCAACGTCTATCTCGAGCGCTTGCTCAAGATTCGTCTCGACGGAGGCCGGACGGTCGAGGCGGTGGCCTATATCGTCGACCGCCAGCACGAGCAATATGCCGGCGCCCTCGACGCGGCGGAGGCGGCGGCCGTGGTGCGCGGTGCGGCCGGCCAGTCCGGCATCAACGAGGACTATGTGCTGAGCACTCTGGAGCACCTCGAGGCGCTGGGCATTCGCGACCACTGGCTGGAAGAGGTGGCGCGGCAGGTCGCGCCTTTGTGAAGCTGGCGCTGCGGAAAAAGGCGGCCAGGCTTTTGACCTCGATCGGTCAAGACCTAGGTTAGGCTCCGAACCTCAGCCCCGCGGGCGCCATTCGCCCGCCCCAATTATCCCGGAGATACGCCTTGCAGAAACGCCGTCTCGGTCGCACCGACCTTTCCATCGCGCCGCTGGTTCTGGGCGGTAATGTCTTCGGCTGGACCGCCGACGAGAAAACCTCGTTCGACCTGCTCGACCGCTTCGTCGGCGCCGGCCTCAACACCATCGATACGGCGGACGCCTATTCGCGCTGGGTCTCCGGCCACAAGGGCGGAGAGTCGGAAACCATCATCGGCAAGTGGATGAAGGACCGTGGCAATCGTGACAAGGTCATCGTGGTCACCAAGGTCGGTTCGGATATGGGGCAGGGCCACAAGGACCTGTCCGCCGCATACATCGAAAAGGCCGTCGACGCATCGTTGAAGCGGCTGCAGACCGACACAATCGACCTCTATCTGTCGCACTGGCCGGACCCGACGACGCCCTACGAGGAAACTCTTGGCGCCTATGAAAAGCTGCTCGCCAAGGGCAAGATCCGCTATGCCGGCTGCTCGAACCTCGACGCCGCTCAGTTGCGCGCCGCACTCGATGTGGCGAGCCTGCGCAGCCTGCCACGCTACGCAGTGCTGCAGCCGGAATACAATCTTTACGATCGCTCGTCCTTCGATGGGCCATTGCGCGATCTGTGCGTGGCCGAGGACATCGGCGTCATCACCTATTTCAGCCTGGCCAAGGGCTTTCTCAGCGGCAAATACCGCCGCGAGGCCGATCTTGGCCAAAGCCCGCGTGGCGGCGGGGTGAAGGACTATCTCAATGCGCGCGGATATCGCATCCTCGCGGCACTGGACGCGGTCTCGGCCAGGCATTCGGCCAAGCAAGCGGAAGTCGCACTTGCCTGGGTGATCGCGCGGCCAGGTGTGACCGCGCCGATCGCCAGCGCGACCAAGCCCGAGCAGATGAACAGCCTGATCAAGGCGGCGTCGCTGAAACTGAGCGGCAACGACATGGCCGAACTCGACAAGGCGAGCGGCTGAAGCTTTCGGCGACCGCTCCTCGCACGAACGTCCAAGACCACCCTCTCGTCTTGCCATACCGTTTTTCGCAGGGGCAAGGCAGAGGGTGAGATGACTGAGCCGCTGCTTTCGCAGCCGGACCTTTGGCGTCAGCTGCTCGCGCTGGTGCTTGCCGCCACGGTCGTCATGGGCAGCCCGGGGCCGGCAACGATAAGCGTCACCGCCGTCGGTGCCGCCTTCGGCCTGCGCCACTCGCTGGGTTATGCCTGCGGGATCATCCTGGGCACGATCGCCGTGCTTTTGGTTGTCGCGACCGGGGTCATGGCTGTGCTCACCTCGATGCCGAAGCTGGCGCCGCTGCTGGCTGTCGCGTCCGCGGCCTACATTCTCTATCTCGCCTTTAAGATCGCCACGGCACCACCCTTGGCGGCGCGCGCTGGCGAGGCTTCGCGTCCAACATGGCTGGCCGGGTTTCTTCTCGCTGTCGCCAACCCAAAGGCCTATGTGGCGATCGCCGCCGTGTTCGCCGGCGCTTCGTCGAAACAAGGCGTCGCTGAGATCGGTCCATGGCTTGGGCTGACGGTTCTCGCCCTGATGATCGTCGCCATCCATGCGGTGTGGCTCGTCGCGGGAGCAGCGTTCGCGCGGTTCCTGCGCCAGCCGGCAACCTCGCGGATCGTCAATTTGGTCTTTGCCGGGACGCTGGTGTTGACCACCGCGCTGGCCGTGTTCCGCTGAAAACTGGCCCCGGAGTTTTCGCTCAGGCTTTAGCGCCGAGTTCCCGCAACCGCTTCACCGCTGTCGGCGGCAAGGCGGGTGGGTTCGGGCCGCGCGCCGCATCAATCAGGAACTGGTCGCAGGCAGCTTCCGTTTCCCCGATCAGCCGGGCCATGAATTCGTCCTTGCTCAGTCCCGGTGGAATCGGCGGCAGGAAGCGCGCCTTGATCGTGCCGGGGTAGCGCAGGAATTTCCGCCGCGGCCAATAAAGGCCGGCGACATGGGCAACCGGCACGACCGGAACGCCAAGCTGAGCATAGATTTCGACGATGCCGTATTTGTAGGCCGGCTCGTCGCCCGGCGCCCGGCGCGTGCCCTCGGGATAGATGATCAGCTGGCGAGGGTTGCGCGCCATCTCCTCCTTGGTCGCGGCGACCACGGCCTTCAGCGCCTTCGAGCGGCTGCCGCGGTTAACCGGGATCATCCGCATCTTCATGATGTACCAGCCGAAGAACGGGATCCAGGTCAGCTCTCGTTTCAAAATGTAGAGCGGGTCCTGGAGGAAGGGAAAGAAGGCGATCGCGTCCCAGAACGACTGGTGCTTGGGCGCCAGGATGAACGAGCCTGCCGGCAGGTTTTCCTGGCCGGTGATGTCATTCTTCGTTCCGGCGATCTTGTCAAAGAGCCACATCGAGGTGCGCGACCAGAATTTCGGCACGAACCAGGCGCGGTGACGGGGCGACAGGAAATAATAGGGGGTCCAAAGGATCATCTGGACGATCAGGTTGACGTAGAAGACGAAATTGAACGTCAGCGATCTGGCATAGAGCATGGGGGAGGCCCGGTGAGGAGGTGAGCGTTGGTTACACCAAGCGCGGGGAAAAAGGAAATGGCCGACGGGCGCTCCGATCGGCGATGAAGAGCGATCCGTCGACGGTCCAGGTTCCGCTACATCAACCGCGCCAGCCGCTCCTTCAGGCGCGGCGCGGCAAAATCGAGGAAGGCACGCAGCTTCACCGGCAACAGGCCGTGGCCCGCATGCACCAGGCTTACCGGCCATGGCGCCGGCTCGAACTCCTCCAACAGGACGCGCAGCGAGCCGGACCGCAGCGCGGCCTCGATCTGGTAGGAGAGCACTTTGGTCAGCCCGACGCCGGCGATCGCCGCGTCGATGGCCGCTTCAGCGCTGTTGACCTGAAGCCGTGAACGGACCTGGACCGGGATTTCGGCCTTGCCCTTGGTGAAGCTCCAGGTGGCGGCGGAAGCAAGTCCCTCGAAGGTGATGCAATCGTGTGTTTCGAGGTCCTCCGGGGTGATCGGCGTGCCGTGTTCGGCCAGATAGGCCGGGCTGGCGCAAACGACGCGGCGGATCGCGCCGACGCCCATCGCGACCAGGCTCGAATCGGGCAACTGCCCGATGCGGATGGCGAGGTCGAAATGGTCCTCGACCAGCTGGATTATGCGGTCTGCCAATGTCAGGCGTATGTCCACGTCGGGGTAGGCTGCGAGAAAGCCGGTGACGACCGGCAGCACGTGCAGGCGGCCAAAGACGACCGGCGCGGTGATAGCCAGTTCGCCGGTTGGAGCGCTGTATTCTCCGGCAGCCGTGCGTTCGGCCTCACCGACGTCGTCGAGGATGCGGCGGCAGGCGGCAAGATAGGCCTGGCCGGCATCGGTCGGCGTCAGCCGGCGCGTCGAGCGGTTCAAGAGGCGTGTGTTGAGATGGCGTTCCAGATCGGAAACCTTGCGGCTGACCGTTGCCAGCGGAATGCCGAAACGGCGGCTTGCCGCGGACAGGCTGCCGGCCTCCACCGCGGCGACAAAGAGAGACATTGCTTCGAGACGATCCACAGCTTCTTCCGGAAAATGGAAGGACGAGTTGCAAATATGTCATCTGCATCGGAACGATGGAAGGCTTTATATTGTTGTTGTCGGCCTGCCTGTAGCATGGCCACAACCTGCAAGGAGCAATCATGTCCGAAGCCCGGCCACCGCTGCCGCCGTTCACAGCCGAGACATCAGCGCAAAAGGCGCGCATGGCCGAGGATGCCTGGAACTCCCGCGATCCGGCACGGGTCGCGCTTGCCTATACGACGGACAGCCGCTGGCGCAACCGGGCCGAATTCCTGCAAGGCCGCGATGCGATCCAGGCGTTCCTGACGCGCAAATGGAGCCGCGAGTTCGACTACCGGCTGATCAAGGAGGTCTGGGCCTTCCACGACAACCGCATCGCCGTGCGCTTCGCCTATGAATGGCACGACGACAGCGGTTCATGGTTCCGCAGCTACGGCAACGAGAACTGGGAATTCGACGGACACGGCCTGATGCGCCTGCGTATCGCCAGCATCAACGACCTGCCGATCGGCGCGGCTGATCGTAAGTATCACTGGCCGCTCGGCCGGCGGCCGGACGATCACCCAACACTGTCGGAACTCGGGCTTTAGAGCAATTCCAGGAGGCTTTCGATGAACGCGCATGCTTTCACCAGCGACGTCGCCTTCACGCCGACCGTCAAGGCGATCCAGGCACGCAAGGGTTCACGCCAGTCCTATGCCCGCGTCGAGGAGCGTGGCGGCTGGCAAGCCGCGATCACCCCTGACGTTGCCGCCTTCATCGAGATGCAGACCAGCGTCTTCCTGGCGACGGCCAATGGCGATAGCCAGCCCTACATCCAGCATCGCGGCGGACCGGCCGGCTTCCTCAAGGTGCTGGATGAACACACGATCGGCTTCGCGGATTTTGCCGGCAACCGGCAGTTCATCACGCAGGGCAATCTGGCCGACAATCCGCAGGCCTTCCTGTTCCTGATCGACTATATGCACCGCCAGCGCATCAAGCTCTGGGGTACGGCGCGCGTTGTCGAGAACGATGCCGAGCTGATGGCGAAGCTGATGCCTCAGGACTACAAGGCCCGCCCCGAGCAGGTGATCCTGTTCACGGTCTCGGCCTGGGATGCCAATTGCCCACAACATATTCCGCAGCGTTTCGAGGCGGCCGACGTGGCGGCTGCACTCGGCGAGAGAGACAAGCGGATCGAGCGCCTCGAACGGGAGGTCGCGCGGCTCAAGGGGATGTCGGGCGCTGCCTCCAGGGCAGGCGCGGCCGCCGGGGAATAATGGTTCAGCCGCCGGCCGCGGTTTCGGCCAGCGCTATACCGGCTGGAGTTGGCTTCACCGGCACGATGCCACGCGCCAGCGCCAGCAAATATTTGTTGTACTCGGTGAACAGCACGCGCAATGCCCGCGGCTTGGTCAGCCAGCCGCCATTGTCGAGGTTGGAATTGACCACCGGATAGGGCTCAAGCTTGGCGCCATGCAGCAGCCGGCCCATTTCCAGCAGGCTGCGCGGCATATGATAATTATTGGTGACGAGGATCACCGTGCCATAGGCATGGCTCTCCACCCATTTGGCGCTTTCCTCGGCATTGCCGATCGTGTCGAGCGCGGCACGGTCGATGTCAACGCAGCAGGAGAACAATCGCTTGTCGCCACCGGTCGCCGCCTGCAGCTGACGACGGCTGGCGGAAGGATGCACGCCACTGATCAGCAGCCGCTCGCCCTTGCCCGACGCAAGCAGGTCCATCGCCGCGTCAAGGCGGGACTGGCCGCCGGTCAACACGATAATCGCGTCGGCCCTGGCTGGATTGGCAGGGGTCGTCAGGTGACTGACCTTGTTGGCGAACCAGCCGAAGCCGCCGGCAAACAAAGTCGCGAGGACGAGCAAGGAGAGAGCGGACATACGCAACGCGGCCCTTATCCGGCTCACTGTGCGGCGGTCATGCGAACGGGCAACCACCACTGGCATCTGCCCAGCCGTACCGGTTGAATCCCGCGCGTCCATCGCCATATGGTTAATCCTGAAATGCGACCTTGGGTAGTTAAAAGACGCACTTTGCGTTACGTGAATTCTCCATCCGTGATCTGTCCATGTCGTTAGCCCGCGTCCGGTTGGCGGACGTCGATGTCGCTGAGATAGGCAACGACGGTGGCGTGCGAGGTTGCCGCCGTCAGTCCGCCGATCACCAGCACCATCAAGACGACACCGAGATAGCCCGCCGAGCCGATGGCGAAATTGCCGAACAGGGCGGTCGCCTGGTCGGCCTGCGGCGTTGCCATGTTGCGCGACGACCACCAGGAAAAGGCGATGAAGACGAGCACAGCGGCCGCGCCGCCGGCTGCCGCGCCTTTCATGCCGGTGACCAGGAAATGCCGGCGAAACTCGCGTGCGATGAAGCGCGCTTCGGCGCCGACGAAATGCAGTACTTCGATGATGTGGCCGTTGCCGGCCATGGCGCCGCGTGTGGCGAACACCACGGTCAGCACGGTCGCCGACAGCATCAGCGCCAGCACGGCGATGCCGATGGTCACCGTCGTGCGGGCCATGGCCACCAGCCGGTCGACCCAGGTGCGGTGATCGTCGAGCGAGGCGCTCGGCAGTTTCGGCGTGATCGCGGCGCGCATGGCGGCGAAATCGGGTGGGCTGCTCTCGTCGATGGTGACGATGATCAGGCGCGGCACCGGCAGTTCGTCGATGTTAAGGCCCGAACCGAGCCACGGCTCCAACAGCCTGGCGGTCGCCTCACGATCGATGATCCGGGTCGCCTTGACGCCGGGAAATTCGCCGGCGATCTGCGAAGCCTGGGCAAGGGCTGCCTCCATGTCGAGACCGTCGACCGGCTTAACCTGGATCGTCGCCTCACGCGAGATCTGGTTCTCCCAGACGGAAGCCGTGTCGCGCACCAGCGTCACCGCACCGAAGGTCAGGCAGGAAAGGAAGGTCATGATGGCGATGACCAGCACCAGCGCCCGGCCGGCGATGTTCTGCGCCGGCACGATCGGTGCCATCCTGCGCTGGGCGCGCGGCCTTGCCTCGGTAGCCTCGGCGTCCTGCGTTCGTTCGACAAGATGTCCGGCGGACAGTTCAGTCATAAATGTCCAGCCTTCCGCCGGCCAGGATCATGCGGCGCGCGTCGACCTGTTCCATCAGGCCGAGATCGTGGGTGGCGATCACCACGGCGGTGCCGAGACGGTTGAGTTCGATGAACAGCCGCAGCAGGCGTCGCGCCAGCGGCGGATCGACATTGCCGGTCGGCTCATCGGCCAGCAGGATCTCCGGCTGCTCGATCAGCGCGCGGGCGATCGCGGCGCGCTGCTTCTCGCCGCCGGACAGAACCGGCGGCAGCACATGCATGCGCTCGCCCAGCCCAACCCACTTCAACAGTTCGGTGACATCGGTGCGGTAGCTCGCCTCCTCGCGCCCGCGCACGCGCAGCGGCAGCGCGACATTCTCGTAGGTGGTCATGTGGTCGAGCAGGCGAAAGTCCTGGAACACCACGCCGATGCGGCGCCGCAGATGCGGCAACTCGGTGCGCGAGATGCGCGAGCGGTCCTTGCCGAAGATGGTGATCAGCCCGCGCGTCGGCTTCAGCGACATGAACAGCAGGCGCAGCAACGTCGTCTTGCCGGCGCCCGAAGGCCCGCTCAGGAACTGGAAGGAGCGCTCCGGAATGTGCAGGGAGATGTCGCGGAGGATTTCCGGACCCATGCCATAACGGAGGCCGACATTTTCGAAGCGAATCAATTTCGGCGACCTGAAATTCGGCACGGCGGCGAGCCGGCCTGTTCTGGGTAAAGACCATCGGCCGGCATGGTTAACCGGCGGTTAATTCCTGCGTTCTTTCGGTTCGTCACGAGGGCTCCGGTGGGGAAGCGTTAACCATTTGTGTTTACGCAAAAAGAAACGAAAAGCGAACACGTTCTGCAATGCTGGGGCCATATGGCTGACGATCGAACCGCGCGCCCGGTTTCCGGCGAAATCATGACCGATCCGGCGGCAATTGCCGTAGCGGACCGGTTCATGCGTGGTTCGGCTGCCGACATCGTCGATGCCGACTATGTGGTGATGCCGCGTCTTGTCCCTGTCGTGGAAAGCGTTTTGCCGCTGCCGCGTGCGATCGTCACACCGGCCATCGAGGGCATGGACATGCTGCGCAAGCCCGAGGCCCCGGCGGAGCGGCCACCGGCCTCGCGCGGCGGGCCGATCTTCTGGGTCGCCGGCCTAGGGGCCGCCCTTGCCGCCTTCTGGGTCTCGGGTGGGCATGCGCTGGTGCGCCAGGCGCCGTTCCTGTCCGGCGCGCAGGCGTCGGCGCTCAGCATTTCAGGCGTCACGTCACGCATCGACGCCTCGGGGCCGAACCCAACGCTGTTCGTCGATGGCGAGGCCGCCAACGATGGTGCGAAACCTGTGCAACTGCCGCCGCTCGAAATTCGGGTGACGAGCAATGACGGGCGCACAACCCGCTATACGTTGGGGACATCCGGCCGCGCGCTGGCGCCGCGCGAAAGATTCGGCTTTGCCAGCCGGCTCGACGTGCCTAAGAACGGCGTAAGAACCGTTTTAGTCACTTTCGCTCAATAGGCGACTATCGAGGAACACCAATGCCAATCGTACGCGGCAAGGACATCGAAGTCCTGTTTTCAGCATCGGCGATCGCCCGGCGCAACCTTGAGCTCGCCAAGGAGATCGCCGGCCACGACTATCACGATCTGCTGGTGATTTCGGTGCTGAAGGGGTCGTTCATCTTCGCCGCCGACCTTATCCGCGCCATGCACGATGTCGGCCTGTCGCCGGAGGTCGAGTTCATCTTCATCTCCAGCTATGGCGCTGGCACCACCAGCGGCGAGGTGAAGGTGCTGCGCGACATCGACAATGAGGTCGCCGGCCGCGACGTGCTGTTGATCGACGACATTCTCGAATCGGGCAAGACGCTGAGCTTCACCCGCGACCTGATGCTGTCGAGGGGCGCCAAGAGCTGTTCCGTCGCCGTGCTGCTCGACAAGCGCATGCGCCGCCAGACCGCGCTCAATGCCGACTACGTCGGCTTCGACTGCCCCGACTATTTCGTCGTCGGCTACGGCATGGATGTCGCGCACGCTTTTCGCGAACTGCCGTTTGTCGGCGTCGTGAAAGGGGACGCGTGAGCGGCTTCCAAAAAGATCCACCGACCCTGCGCGCTTTCAGGAAAAGTCAACTTTTCAGCGCCAAGTATGCCGGTCATGGCAAAGCTTCTGATCGTCGAGGACGATGAGTCCGTACGCACCCTGGCCGCCCGCGCGCTTGAACGCGCCGGGCATACAATCGATATCGCGGCGGACGGCGCGCAAGGGCTTTCGCTGATCCAGGCCGCGCGTGGCGGCTACGATCTCGTCGTCTCCGACATCCGCATGCCGGAGATGGACGGCATCGAGATGGCGATCGCGGCGGCAGCGCTCTTTCCGGCGATGAAGATCATGCTGATGACCGGCTATGCCGACCAGCGCGAGCGCGCCGAGGAATTGAACGGCATCATCCTCGATGTCGTGCAGAAGCCTTTCACGCTGGCCGAAATCCGCTCGCGCGTCGAACGGGCTCTGATCTGCTTCGCCTGATCAGGCTGGATCGGCAGCAGTGAGCGCGGGTGGAGCGCTCTTGCGCCGTTCGGTGTTGAGCGCCAGCAGGCCGGCGCCGATTATGAGGGCCGCGCCGATCACGGTCGTCGACCGCGGCATTTCGGCGAAGAACAGGAAACCCCACAGCGGCGACCACAGAATGCCGGTGTATTCGAAGGTGGCGACGCGGTTGGCCGGCGCCATCCGGTAGGCCTGCGACAGCAGGATCATGCCGGCGGAAGCGACGAAACCGCAGGCCGCCATCTTGAGAAAATCGGGCAGCATCGGCCACAGCCAGGGCCGCACCAGGAATTCCAGGCTCGGGTGGACGGCATGGGTGATGCCGGCAAGGTGAAACGCGCCGGCAACCACGGCGGCGCCGACCAGATAGGCGCCGTTCTGATAGAAGGCCATGACGGTGGACGATTCGGTATCGCCTATCTTGCGGGCCATCAGCTGCGAAAAGCCATAGAGCGCCGCCGAGCCCAGCGACAGCAGTGCCGCCCAGTCGAACAGCCCTGCGCCCGGGCGCAGCATCACAAGGACGCCGAACAGCCCGATCAGCACGGTTGCCATCGTTTGCCAGGAGACGCGCTCGCCAAGATACGGCCCGGCCAGCGCCATGATGAACAGCGGCGCCATGAAGTAGAGCGCCACCGCGTCGGCGAGCGGCAAAGCGGCGATGGCGAGATAGTACATCGTATAGGAGGTGAACTGGATGAAGGCGCGCATCGTCAGCATGCCGAATCGCTTCGACAGGATCGCCCGCAGGCCGACATCGGTATGGACCAGAACAATCAGGATCGGCAAGGCGACGATCGATCGGATCGCCATCACTTCGGTCACCGGATAACCGCTCGACACGGCTTTGACGAGCGGGTCCTGCAACGAGAAGACCAGCACGCCGAGACACAGGCTCAGGATGCCGCGCACCATCCGGTTCCGCATGACGATTCCAGGCTCCAGTACCGCGACCGCAAGCTAAAAAGAACCCGCCACCGTTTCGGGCAGCGGGCACGAGTGAGGACTCTTGATTGGTCCGCGGCTGATTTCGCAGCCGCATATCCAATGGGAGTGGCCACTATCGTCCTGCGTTTGACATGTTGCAAACGAATTGGAATGATGCCAGCGATCAAATTTCCTTATGGCGGATTTCATGCGACCGACCCTCGACAGCGACCTCCTGCGCACCTTCGTGGCGATTGCCGAGACCGGCAATTTCACCAAGGCGGCGGAGCAGGCCGGCCGCACCCAGTCGGCGGTGTCGATGCAGATGAAGAAGCTCGAAGAGCTGATCGGCGACAGCCTGTTCGAGCGCGGCTCGCGCGGCGTCGCGCTGACGCGGCGCGGCGGCGAACTCATCGTCAATGCCCGCCGCATCGTCTCGCTGCTCGACGAGACGGCGGCTTCGATGGCGGCGGCGCCGCTTGGCGGGCCGGTGCGCATCGGCATTCCGGAGGAGTATGGCCACGCCATCCTGTCGCGCGCGCTCGGCGCCTTTTCGAAGCGCCACACGCAGGTCGAGGTCACCGTGCGCTATGCGCATTCGGGGGCACAGATAGCGGCGCTTGCCGCGGGCGAACTCGATCTGTGCGTGGTGTTCGAATGGCAGGATCCTGCCGGCGGCGAAGTGCTGATGCACGATCCGACCGTGTGGGTGACGTCGACCCTGCACCACATGCATGAGGAACAGCCGGTGCCGATCGCGCTCTACAACCGGGCAGGCTGGTGCAAGGACTTCGCCATCAAGTCACTGGAGCAGCGCGGTCTTGCCTATCGTGTCGCCTATACCAGCGACACCACCGGCGGCCTCAAGCTCGCCGTCACCTCCGGACTGGCGATCGCACCGATTTCGCGCAGCAACATTCCCGACGGCTGCCGTGAACTGACGACCGCGGACGGGTTCGGCGCCATCGATTCCTCGAATGTGGTGATGCACCGCAACCCGAATGCGTCAGGCGAGGCGATCGACGGCATGCAGGAGGCAATCCGCGAGGCGTTCGTCAACAGGCTGAATCAGCCGGCGGCATCCTCGTAGAAATGCAGGCGGTTGCCGAACGGGTCGGCGACCGATACCTCGCGGGTCTTCCATGGCGTTTTCTTCCAGGCCGGGCCTGGCGAAGCGGTATTTCTTGCCGATCAATTCGCCATGCAGCGCCGCGATATCCTCGACCCTTATGCGCACGGCAATGCCGAGGCACCGTCGCCGCGTTGTCGTCAAAGCTATGCCCCCACCGCACTTCGAAGCCGAGGAAGCCGACGTAGAATTCACGCGCCTTGGCAATATCGAAGATGCGCAGGATAGGGATGACAGCGCCAAGTTTAGGCATGGTGCTGCAACCGTCCGGGAGGGTTTTCGGGTGTGGTCGAGGCGGGGCGGCAATCCCTTTGTTGTTTTATCGCAATTCCGGACGGAAAACCGCTTCACACTTTTCCTGGAATTGCTCTATTTCAGCTCGAGCAGCCGTTCCAGATAGCTGCGTTCGATGTCGGGACTCAGCGCGTTGCCGAGCCGCTTGCGGATCGCTTCCAGAATCTGACGGGCGCGCTGCACATCGATCTCGTCGGGCACCTTCACCGAATCGCCGAAATCGGGCCCCTGGCTGGCGCGTGGCCGGCCGAGCGGGTCACGATCGGCATTCTGCTGGCGGCCGCCTTGTTCGCTGCCGCTCTGGTCGCCCTGCATGGCCTGCATCTGCTTCATCATGTCCTTGGCGCCCTTGCGGAGCGCTTCCAGCGCCCGGCCCTGATGGCCGACGGCCTCATCGCCTTCGCCCTCGCCGAGCGCCTGTTCGGCATTGCCCATGGATTTGCCGGCCTCGCCAAATCCTTCATTGGGCTCCATGCCCATGCCCTCGAGCCCCTTCTTCAACTGCTCGAGGTCGCTTTTCAGCTGGCCCTGACCCTGCTGCAGCTGCTTCAGCGCATCGGCGAATTCCTGCGGCGTCATCGGCTTCGGCTGGCCGCCCTCGTTCGGCTTGCCGTTTTCGCCTGATTGACCTTGTTGCTCGTCCTGGCCGAGCTGTTCGTCGCGGTTCTGTCCGCGCTGGCGTTCGCCGCGCTGCATCTGGTCCATGCGGAAGGTGTCGTTCATCATCTCCTGCTGGCGGCGCAGGATATCGCCGAGCTTGTCCATCTGCTGGCGCATCTCGCTATCCTGCTGGCCGCCTTGCTGCTGACGGCCGGCCTGCAGATTGTTCATCATGTCCTGCAGTTGCGACAGCAATTGCTGCGCCTTGTCGCGGTCGCCCGACTTCGCCAGATTCTCGATCTGATCCATCATGCGGTCGATATCGCTTTGGCGCAGTTCCTGGCCATTCTGCTGCATCTGCGGGGCGCTGGGATTCTGCTTGGCGCGCTCCGCGAATTCCTGCAGGAACTGGTTCATCGCCTCGCGCAGTTCCTTCATCGCCTTTTCGATTTCGGCGTCGCTGGCGCCATTCTTGATGGCGTCCTGCAATGCCTGCTGTGCCTGGCGCAGCCGCTTTTCCGCGGCCGAGAGATTGCCTTCCTCAATGCCGAGCGCGATTTCCCAGAGATAGGAGACCTCGCTGCGCAATTGATCGTCGCTGTCGGCCATCTTCAACCGGCTGCGGGCGCTCATGATGGCGAGGTAGTGGGACATGTTGTCGAACGTGTCTTCCGGCCGCAGCGTAATGGCGTCCATCAGGTCGAGCACGCGCGGCTTGGCATTGGCGTCGAGCGCGAGCAGGCGGCGCTGCTCGATCACGGCTCGCGCCAGCGGATTGGCGAACGGCCGCTCCGGCATCATCAGCGTCTTGGTTTCGCTTGATGCGGTGTGCCCGGCATCGTCGGTGGCAACCAGCGTCAGCTTGATGTTGCTGCCGGCCCAGACATGCTCGGTCAGGTCCTTGGAGGTCTTGGCCGCATTCGACTTGCCGCCGCGTCGCGGCAGCGAAAGCGGCATTTCAGGCGGACCATAGAGCGGATGCGCATTCGGTGCCTGCGGATCGGCGAGCGTGAACACCGTCTTGGCGGTGGCGGCGCCATAGTCGTCGTCGATCTGGTAGTTGAGTTCGAAGGCGCCGTTGGCGGCCCGCTTCGGCTCGCCGACGAAGCGGATCCGCGGCGGCTTGTCGGTTATGACCGCGAAGGCCCAGCGGCCGAGCTGATCCTCGCCCGATGTCAGCGTCAGCGTGCCGTCGCCGGTCAGCTTGCCGGTGAACTGGCGTATCTTGGACGGCGTCGCCGGGCTTGCCGCTGGCTTGGCTGTGGCGGCCTGCGGACCGGCCGGCTCGATGGCGCGGGAATTGCCACTCTTGTCGGCGTAGGCAAGCGTTTCCTCGCCCGAACCGCCGGTCACGCGCAACGACACATCGCTGCCTTCGGGAACGGTGAAGGTCGGCGTCGCCTGGTTGGCGTCGGCGGTCAGGAAGATCGGCGGCTTGCCGGTGTAGGCCGGTGGCGTCACCCAGGCGTCGATGCGCGGCGGCACGGTATCCTGCGCGCCACGGGCATTGAACCCGTCGCTGACTCTGCCGCCCGTCGGCCCGAAGGAGAAGGCGAAGGCGGTAACGAGCAAAAGTGCCGCCACCGTGCGCAGTCCCCAGGGGTCGCGCTCCGGCACCCGTGTGCGCGGCAGGTCGGCGCCGAGGCTGTCGAGCTTTCCGGCCATGCGCTTCTGGTGCTCGCGCCAGAGCGCTTGCGAGAAGCTGCTTTCCCTACCGCTAGGCCGGTCGGTCTGCACCAGCACCGGGCTGTGCAGCAATTGATTGGCCGCCTCGATGCGGCGGTCGATTTCGGCGGCGCCCGGCAGGCGGAAGAAGCGCAGGGGATAGAGCGCGGCCAGTGCCGCGATGGCGAAGGCGGCGACAAGGCCGATGCGCGCCATATCCGGCAGCCGGGAGAAGAGGCCGAGCCAGGAGGCGCTGAGGAACAGGCTGGCGACGATGACGAGCGGAAGCAGCAACGGCCAGCCGCGCTCGACCATCATCGAGACCCGCGTCGCCAGCCGGCTCAAGGCTAGGCGCCCGGCCAGGCCGCGATTGCTGCTGAAGGTGGGTCGTCGCGTCATCGGCCCTTCCTCGAGCCCTATTCCATCCCGAAAAAACAGGCATGGGGCTCTATCTCTTGAGCATGATCTATCCCAAAAACCGGATTCCACTTTTCGGGATCATGCTGTGGGCGGGCAGGATAGCCCAAGCCTCACGACTCGAAGAATACCAGCAAACACGGCAAAGGCGAGGCGGTTTGGAAAAACGTGAAGGCCGCTATTATAGTTCCATGCTGCAGTCAGAAGGTTGCCGGGTTCGCATTTGCCCCGCAGACCAGCACGGCGACGCGTTCGCCCGGCGCTGGCGAATAGCGGCCGGACAGGATCGCGGCAAAGGCGGCGGCGCCACCCGGCTCGGAAATGATGCGAACCCGGTTCCACAACGCCTTTTGCGCGGCGATGATGTCGTCGTCGCTGACCAGGATCGAGCGTTCGACAAAGGCCTCGGCGATCGGGAACATCATCTCGCCGACACGCTTTGGCGCCAGCGAATCGGCGGCGATGCCCTCGGCCGGCGCATCGACGGGGTGTCCGGCCTCAAAGGCGCGGTAAAGCGTTGGTGCCCCTTCCGGCTCGACGGCGATGATGCGGATGCGGCCGGCAAACCAGGCAGCGATGCCGCCGATCAGGCCGCCGCCGCCGACGGCGACCAGCAATGTGTCGATCTCAGGCAAATCGCTCTCGATTTCCAGCCCAAGCGTGCCCTGGCCGATCAGCGTCTCCTGCTGGTTGAAGGCATGGATCTGCAAGGCGCCGGTTTCCTCGGCGAACCGTTCGCTGGCGGCCAGTGCCTCGGCATAGCGGGCGCCGCCGACGATCAGATCGGCGCCGTAGGAGCGGATCCGCTCGAGCTTGGCCGGCGGGCTCACTTCGGGCACGAAAATGGTCGCCTTGTGGCCAAGCCGCATGGCGGCATAGGCGACGGCAGCACCATGGTTGCCGCCCGACGCGGCGACGACACCGGCCTCGGGAACCGGCCGTTCCAGGAGATTGGTGAAGGCGCCGCGCGCCTTGAACGAGCCGGAATGCTGCAGGCATTCGAGCTTCAGGTCGATCGCCAGCGGCGGCCGGTCGAAGTCGGCCATGTCGACGCGCAGCACCGGTGTGTGGCGCACATAGGGACGGATGCGCGGTTCCATCGCGGCAATGCGCTCGCGTGTGACAGTGTTGCCGTTCGTCATCGACGTCTCCTCGGGATTGACAGTAATTAGTAACTTGGCAAAATGGCTAAATGCAAGAGGTCGATGTCTTCAAGGCGATTGCCAACGAACGCAGGCTGCAGATACTCGACTGGCTGAAGGATCCGCGCGCGCATTTCCCACCCCAGGCGGATGGCGATCTGGTCGAGGACGGCGTCTGCGCGCTGCTGATCGCCGAGAAGCTCGGCATCACACAGGCGACGCTCAGCGAGCATATGCGCGTGCTCACCCAAGCCGGCTTGTTGCGTGCCAGGCGCATCAAGCAATGGACATTCTATCGCCGCGACGAGGATAGGATCGCCGAAACAAGGGCGCTCATCCAGAACCGGCTATAGCGCTACCGTCGGCGTTCGAGACGATGTGGCCTCTATGCGAGCCAATCGGGTACGGAATCCAGCCCGATCAGGTCGTCATAGGACAGGCGCGGACGCACGACGTGGAAGCGGTCCCCGTCGACCAGAACTTCCGGCACCAGCAGGCGGGTGTTGTAGGTGCCTGCCTGCACCGCGCCATAGGCGCCGGCGGTGAAGACGGCAATCAGGTCGCCGGACTTCAGCCTGGGCAGATCGCGGTCGAGGCCGATATAATCGCCGGTCTCGCAGACCGGGCCGACAACGTCGACCATCATGCGCGGCGCGTCGGCCGGCGGCTGCACGACCGGACGGATGTCGTGGAAAGCATCGTAGAGCGTCGGTCGGATGAGATCGTTCATGGCGGCGTCGACGACCAGGAAGTTCTTGGCGTCGCCTTCCTTCACGAAGATCACTTCCGAGACGAGGATCCCGGCATTGCCTGATATCAGCCGGCCCGGCTCGAACATCACCTTCAATCCGAGCTTGCCGACATGCTTCCTGACGATCTGGGCATAAGCATCGGGGAGGGGCGGCGGATTGTTGTCGATGCGGTAGGGAATGCCGAGGCCTCCGCCGAGATCGATATGCTCGATGACATGGCCGTCAGTTCGCAACGCGCCGACCAGATCGACAAGCAGGGCGAAGGCGTCGTCGAAAGGCTGCAGCTCGGTGATCTGGCTGCCGATATGGGTGTCGATGCCGGTGATCTTGATGCCGGGAAGCTTTGCCGCGCGGGCATAGACCTGACGCGCCTTTTGCCACGGAACGCCGAACTTGTTCTCGGCCTTGCCGGTGGAAATCTTCTTGTGGGTCCTGGCGTCGACATCGGGATTGATGCGCAGCGAGATCGGCGCCACCTTGCCGAGCGCCACGGCTCGCGCCGACAGGAGCTCGAGTTCAGGCTCGGATTCAACGTTGAAACAGAGGATGCCGGCGGCAAGGGCAAAGTCCATTTCCCGTGCGGTCTTGCCGACGCCCGAAAACAGGATCTTGCTTGCCGGGATGCCGGCGGCCAGCGCCCGGCGCAACTCCCCTTCCGAAACCACGTCGGCGCCGGCACCGAGCTTCGCCAGCGTCCGCAGAACGGCTTGGTTGGAATTGGCCTTCATGGCGTAGCAGACCAGCGTTTCGAGCCCGGCAAAGGCCTGCGCGAACACCCGGTAGTGCCTGGTCAACGTGGCCGTCGAATAGCAGTAGAACGGCGTGCCGACCTGCGCGGCGATATCGGGGATCGCCACGTCCTCGGCATGGAGCACGCCGTCGCGGTAGTCGAAATGGTTCACGAGAGTGGTTCCGGAAGTTGGAGCACGATGAGATCGGGTTTAGAAGGACCAAAACCCAGTCGCATGGCTGCTCTAGATCAGCGGGTCGAGGATGAACTTCTTGTCCTCGACCGGTTTTTCCGGCTCCGGCGGTACTGGCTGGTGCGCCTTCGAGGCATCCTTGCGCGCTTGCACGGCTGCCTCATAGGGCGTGTCGAGACCGCCCCTCCTGCCGCAGGCCGAAACGGCCGCGATCGCCGCCAGAAGCGTCAGAGTCACCCAAATCCTGCTTCCGGTCATCGATCCATCCGTCCGAAACGTTTGCCAGCCGCCGCTTTTAGCCGAGTTCTCGGCGTATTGCACCCCGGATATTGCTGGTCGCAATATCAGGGATATTGCTGGTCGCAGCAGCCGGAATCACGCTTTCGCCAGTCGCTTTTTCCAGGTGCGGATCTGTTTCCTCACTTCCGACGGCGCGGTGCCGCCGAAACTGGTGCGGCTCTTGACCGAGTTCTGCACCGCCAGCACCGAAAATATGTCCGCCGTGATGGCGGGATCGATCGACTGCAGATCCTCCAGCGAAAGCTTCTCCAGCCCGACCTTCTTCTCTTCGGCCAGAGCCACCGCCCGGCCGGTGACATGATGCGCCTCGCGGAACGGCAGGCCGAGCGTGCGCACCAGCCAGTCGGCAAGATCGGTCGCTGTCGCGTGACCCGCGCCGGCGGCCTTCTTCATCGCGGCCGCGTTGACCGTCATGTCCGAAACCATGCCGGTCATCGCGGCCAGCATCAGGTCCAGCGTCTCGGCGGCATCGAACACCGATTCCTTGTCTTCCTGCATGTCCTTGCCATAGGTCAAAGGCATCCCTTTCATCACCGTCAGCAGGCCGACCAGATGGCCGGTGACGCGGCCTGTCTTGCCGCGCACCAATTCGGCCGCATCTGGGTTCTTCTTCTGCGGCATGATCGAGGAGCCGGTGGAAAACGAGTCCGACAGCCTGACGAAGCCGAACTGCGGCGTCGACCAGATGATGATCTCCTCGGCCAGTCGCGACAGATGCGTGGCGCAGATCGCCGCCATGCCGAGGAACTCCAGCGCGAAATCGCGGTCCGAAACGCTGTCGAGCGAATTGCGCATCGGCTCACGGAAGCCGAGCGCCTTGGCGGTCCGGTGGCGGTCGATCGGGAAACTGGTGCCGGCGAGGGCCGCGGCACCGAGCGGGCTTTCGTCCATCCGCTCGATTGCATCGCGCGCACGCGACAGGTCGCGCGAAAACATTTCGACATAGGCCATGCAGTGATGGCCGAAGGTCACCGGTTGGGCCGCCTGCATATGGGTAAAGCCCGGCATCACCGTCGCCGCATGCTCCTCGGCCCGCTCCAGCAGTGCCTTGATCAGCCCTTTCAACGCCTCGGCGACACGAAAGCACTCATCCTTGACCCACAGTCTCAAGTCGACCGCCACCTGATCGTTGCGCGAGCGGGCGGTGTGCAGCCGGCCGGCCGCCGGACCGATCAGGTCGGCAAGGCGCGCCTCGATATTCATGTGGATGTCTTCCAGCCGGGTCGAGAACTCGAAGCTGCCGGCCTCGATCTCTTTCAGGATCGTGTTCAGCCCGTGAGCGATTTTTTCTTGATCGGCCGCCGAAATAATGCCCGTTTGCGCCAGCATCTCGCTATGGGCGATCGAGCCTTTGATGTCCTGCGCATAGAGTTTGCGGTCGAAGGAGATCGACGCGTTGATCGCTTCCATGATCGCGGCCGGACCCGAGGCAAAACGTCCGCCCCACATCTGGTTGCTGGTTTTCTTGTCGCTCATGGCTATAACCCGTGCTTCGGAGCAGTTTGAGAAAATGGCAGACGGCAATAGATTCTTCCCGGCCTCGCGCCTGATCCTCGCCGCCTTGGTGGCGGGCGCGCTGGCCGGCGCGGTCGCGGTATATGTCAGCGAGAGCCGGTCTGGCAACAATGCACCGGCACAAGCTGTCGTCGGCGACAGCAAGGACGATGTCGCCTGCGCCGCCAAGAGCGATCGCGCCAAGAAGGTCGCGGCCTCGGCCACCGGTCAGGTCGCTGCACTGTTGCCGGCCGATCCGCCGCAATCCTTGAAAAGCCTCGCCTTTAACGGTCCGGACGGCAAGCTGATGACGCTTGCCGACCATGCCGGCAAGACGGTGCTGCTTAATTTGTGGGCGACATGGTGCGCGCCGTGCCGCGCCGAAATGCCGGCGCTTGATGCGCTGCAGAAGGAAATGGGCAGCGATGCCTTTCAGGTGGTCGCCGTCAATGTCGATGCCGGCGACGATGTGAAGCCGAAGAAATTCCTCAGCGATACCGGCGTCACGACGCTCGGCTATTACCGGGATTCGACGATGGCGCTGTTCAATGACCTTAAGAAGCGCGGCCTCGCGCTCGGCCTTCCCGTCACCATGCTGATCGACGGCGAGGGCTGCCTGCTCGCCCATATGAACGGCCCGGCCGAATGGTCGGGACCGGACGCCAGGAGACTGGTCGAGACGGCGCTCAAGCCCGAAAGCTTCTAGCGTCGGGTTTTTCCGGAGAAGGGCGACTGACTACTTCTCTGGTGTAGCCGGCTGGCCGCGCTAGTCAGGCGATGCGAACCGTCACGACAATTGCTTCATGATCGGAGCTCGGGCTGCCGTCCGCCAGCACAGCCGGAAGGACGGCGGGGGCTGTTGCGACAAGGCCGCGCGTGAAGAACCAGTCGATGTGGCCGGTCGGGGTAGGATCGCCGAACTCGCGCCGCTGCGTGGGCAGGTCGAGCCTGTTGGCGGCCTTCCAGTCGTAACCGCGCCCGGCGAAGACCGCGAACAGCGGTTCATGGCGTTCGACATCGATCAGCCGATCAGGCTCGGCCGCGATGCGCGCCGCCCAGGCGTCGGGATCGTCGTGGCGGTCCTCATGGCTCGATGTCAGCGTGTTGAAGTCGCCGCCGAGCAGCACCGGCGCCTCTGGATCATATCTGTCGATGGCATCGAGAAGATGGCTGACCTGGATGGCCCGGCCGGCGGGATCGGTGCGGTTTTCCAGATGCACCGAGACGACCGTCACCCTGCGGTCGCCGATCCGCACCTGGCCACCGATGGCCATGCGCCCGCCGATTCGCGGCTGGCCCCGCTCCGGCAGGAACCAGCCGCCAGCCGCGTCGAGGCGGACCAGGAAAGGGCGAAGCAGCGGGATGGCGCTGGTCACGGCATTGCCGTGGAAGCCTTCCGTATTCTGGACGGCGCCGGTTGCAGCCTGCTCAGTCTCATTGCCGCCGCCGAGCTCGACGAATTCGACGCCATAGGCGAAGGCATGACCGAGACGGTCGGCAAGGGCGCGCAAGGGATGGCCGTTGCCTGAGCGCGCCATGCCTTCGTCGACCTCGGACAGCAGCACGACATCCGGTGACTGGTCGGCAAGCGTTGCCGCGATGGCATCGCCATGGCGCAGCCGTTCGACGTTCCAGGCCACGACGGTGAGCGTTTCGCCCGTGCCTTCGCGTGAAGCCTTACCGCCGATCTCGATCTGGCCAAGTGCCGGTGTGGCGCCGGCCAAACGAAGATGGGTGGCGCTATCACGGGGACCGTCGCGCATGGCCTGGCGCTCGGCGAGTGGAACATGTGTCAGCTGTGGCACCAGCATTTCATTCATCCCTTTAGCCGGATAATCATGACTGCTCTTCAGGTCTTTACGTCCTTGACAGCCGCCCTAGCTACCTAGAGCGCCGGCATGACATTTTCATGCCGGCGCAACCGCTGGAGGGAGGAGAGACAGGCTGTCCACAGGCCTGAGGGGCCACAGCAGAACTGTCACATACCTTCTCTAAGAGAGCGGGCAAGGACTTGCGCAAGACCCTTGTCAACAGCCACTCAAGAGGGAAGAAATCATGACCATCATCAAGCGGGGCTTTGCCGCCCTTGCCGTAGGCGCGCTCAGCATCGCGCTTGCCATGCCCGCCGTCGCAGAGCCGGTGAAATTCGATTTCTGGTTCGGCCTTTCGGGCGACCTTGCCCGCGTCGTCGACACTCTGTGCAAGAACTTCAACGCCTCGCAGGCCGACTATGAAGTCGTCTGCACCAGCCAGGGCAACTACGACGCCACGCTGCAGAACACGATCGCCGCCTTCCGCGCCGGCAAGCAGCCGGCCGTCGTCCAGGTCTATGATGTCGGCACTGCCACCATGATGCTGTCGGGCGCCTACAAGCCGGCCGACAAGCTGATGGAAGAAAACGGCTACAAGATCGACTACGCCGACTATTTCCCCGGCATCGCCCGCTACTACGCGACCTCGAAGGGCGAGATGCTGTCCTTCCCGTTCAATTCCTCGACCGCGCTGATGTACTGGAACAAGGACGCCTTCGCCAAGATTGGCAAGACCGAAGCGCCGAAGACCTGGGAAGACGTTGGCACCGATCTTCAGGCAATGAAGGACGCCGGCTATGAATGCCCGATGGCGATCAATATCTCGGCCAACGAAAGCTGGCAGCTGATGGAGCAGTTCTCGGCCATCCACAATCAGCCGATCGCCACCAGGAACAATGGCTATGACGGCCTCGACGCGCGTCTGGAAGTCAACAAGACCAAGTTCGTCCAATACGTGACCGACCTAAGGAAGTGGTATGATGCCGGCCTGATCAAGATCAAGTCGAAGGACCTCGGCCAGGACATGGTCCAGGCCTTCGCCTCCGGCACCTGCCAGGTCATCATGACTTCGGTCGGCGACCACGGCACGGTCGGCAAGACGCAGAAGGCAGGCATGAACTGGGATGTCGCCGAATTGCCCGTCTATGCCGGCACCGAGCGCAAGAATTCACTCGTCGGCGGCGCTTCGCTTTGGGTTCTCTCCGGCAAGTCGGATGCCGAATACAAGGGCGCGGCCGCGTTCCTCAACTTCATCCATGACCCCAAGACCGCCCTGTTCTGGTCGACCAACACCGGCTACATCCCGGTGACCAAGTCGGGCTTCGACTACATGAAGTCCACCGGCTTCTACGACAAGGCGCCCTACAAGGGCCGCGAAGTCGCGATCGCCAGCCTGACCGCGTCCGAGCCGACCGAAATCACCCGCGGCGTGCGGCTGGGCAATTTCACCCAGATCCGCGCCGAGTTCGGCACCCAGATGCAGGCGATCTTCGCCAACAAGGTCAGTGTCCAGGAAGGCCTCGACACGCTGGTCAAGAATGGCGACGCCATCCTCGACCGCTTCCAGCAGACCTATCCGGGCAAGACCCTGCCCTGACCCACAGGCGATTTTCAGGCCGCCCGTCGAGCCTCATGCTTGAGTCGACGGGCGGGTGTTTCGCGTATCTAATGCACACGTGACTGGCCGTTGAGCGGCATCGGCGGACCGATGGAAAAACGCGTTACCTTTGGCAGCTGGACGATCGGCATCCTTTTCGCGGTGCCTCAGCTCCTCTTGATCTTCACCTTCTTCTACTGGCCCGCCGGTCAGGCCGTGTACTGGTCGCTGACGCTGCAGCAGCCTTGGGGCGGCGGCAACATCTGGGTCGGGCTCGATAATTTCCGCTCGATCCTCTCCAATACCGACTACTGGAACTCGATCATCGCCAGTGTTGTCTTTGCCGCCGTCAGCACCGGGCTTGCGATGTTCATTGGCCTCGTGCTGGCCGCCTTGACCGATCGGCAACTTGCCGGATCGCGTTTCTATCGCGTGGTGCTGATCTGGCCTTACGGCATCGCGGCGCCGGCGCTGGCAATGGCGTTCCGCTTCATCCTTGCGCCGGAAGCCGGCTTCATGGCCGTCGTCAACCAGGTCTGGCCCGGCTTCTGGGATCCCGGCCTTGACGGCACAGATGCCATGGCCTCGATCATCATCGCCTTTTCCTGGAAGTATGTCGGCTACAACTTCATCTTCTTCCTCGCCGCGTTCCAGGCCATTCCGCGTTCGCTGATAGAGGCAGCCGCAATGGACGGCTCCGGCGTCGTCAGGCGCTTCTGTGACATCCAGTTCCCGCTGATCACGCCGACGATCTTCTTCCTGCTGGTCATCAACATCACCGAGAGCTTCCAGGATTCCTTCGGCATCGTTGACATCATGACCGCCGGCGGCCCTGCGAACGCCACCAATCTGATGGTCTACAAGATCTATTCCGACGGCTTCAAAGGCCTCGATTATTCGGGCGCCGCCGCGCAGAGCATCATCCTGATGGTGCTCATCGTCGTGCTGACCATTTTCCAGTTCCGCTTCATCGAGCGGCGCGTGCACTACAGGTGATGCCGATATGGTAGAGCGCACCCCCTTCCTCAATTTCTTCACGCATCTGATCCTGTTCATCGGCTTCGTCTTGTGCGTCGCGCCGTTCGTGATCGTCGCCATCGCGGCGTCGCACAATCTCGGGGATGTCAACGACGTACCGATGTCGCTGCTGCCGGGCAGCGACTTCTGGCTGAACATCAAGACGGCCTGGACGACGGCCGACCTCGGCCCCAAGCTTCTGAACAGTTTCATCATGGCCGTCGGCGTCGCGGCGGGCAAAGTGATCATATCGGCGCTCACCGCCTTCTCGATCGTCTATTTCCGCTATCCCGGCCGCACCTTCATATTCTGGCTGATCTTCGTGACGCTGATGCTGCCGCTGGAAGTGCGCATCGTGCCGACCTACGCGGTCGTCGCCAATGTGCTGTCGCCCTATCAGACCATCCTCGACCTGACCGGAATCAGCTGGCTGATCGAGAAGGTATCGGGCGTCCAGGTTTCGCTCAACCTCGGCCTTCTCAATTCCTATACCGGCCTGATCCTGCCGCTGGTCGCGACCGCCACCGGGACCTTCCTGTACCGGCAGTTCTTCCTCACCGTTCCGGATGAACTGACCGAGGCCGCGCGCATGGACGGCGCCGGCGCGCTGCGTTTCTTCATCGACATCCTGCTGCCGCTGTCGCGCAACAACATGGCCGCGCTTGGGACCATCATGTTCCTGTGGGCGTGGAACCAGTATCTGTGGCCGTTGCTGATCACCACCGACCAGTCGCATGCGACGGCGGTCACGGAACTCAAGCAGCTCATCCCCAATGTCGGCGGCATTCCGGAATGGAACATCGCCATGGCCGGAACGCTTATCGTCATGTTGCCGCCGCTGATCGTTGTCGTGGCCATGCAGCGCTGGTTCGTGCGCGGCCTGATCGCCACCGAAAAGTGACCTGAAAGGAGACGAAAGATGGCCTCCATCACCATTCGCGACGTCAAGAAAAGCTACGCCAAAATGCAGGTCGTGCATGGCGTCGACCTCGACATCGCATCGGGCGAATTCGTCGTCATCCTCGGGCCATCAGGCTGCGGAAAGTCCACGCTGCTTCGGATGATCGCGGGACTGGAGGACATATCCGGCGGCGAGATCGCTATCGATGACACCGTGGTCAACAATTTGGAGCCGCGTGAGCGCGGCTGCGCCATGGTGTTCCAGAACTACGCGCTCTATCCGCATATGAGCGTAGCGCAGAACATCGGCTATTCGCTCAAGGTCGCGGGCGTTGCCGCCGCCGAGCGCCAGCTGCGCATCCAGGCGGTCGCCCGCACGCTGGAGCTCGAACATCTGCTCGACCGCAAGCCGATGGCGTTGTCCGGCGGCCAGAGGCAGCGCGTCGCCATGGGCCGGGCGATGATCCGCGAGCCCAAGGTTTTTCTCTTTGACGAACCGCTGTCCAATCTTGACGCGAAACTGCGCGTCCAGATGCGCTCGGAGATCCGCAAGCTGCATCGCCGGCTGAAAGCGACGTCTGTCTTCGTAACCCATGACCAGGTCGAGGCGATGACGCTTGCCGACCGGCTGGTGGTGATGAATGGCGGGCGCGTCGAACAGGTCGGCACGCCAGCCCAGATCTACAGCCGTCCGGCCAGCCGTTTCGTCGCCACCTTCGTCGGTGCGCCGGCCATGAACATTCTTGAAGGCACAGTGGACCTCGACGGGGTCTCGCTGCTCGCCGGCAGCCGGCATCTTGCCGTTCCGCGCGCCGGCCTGGCGGTCGGCACGCAGGTGGCGGTCGGTATCCGGCCGGAAGCCGTGCGGCTGGTGGCGCCGGGCACCGCAGGCGCGCTCAATGCGACCGTCGACCTGATCGAGGAACTGGGCGCGGGCCGCGTCATCTATGTCGATCTAGACGGCGCGCCGTTTTCCGTCATGACCTCGGAGGCCGTCCACCCGGAACCCGGCAGCGCGGTGGGTCTGCGGTTTTCGCCCGACGATCTGCATTTCTTCTCGTCGGATGCGGGAACCCGTCTCGAGGTCTTCAAGGCTTCGGTGCCGGAACCGGCACTTTGATTTCTGAAGCCATTGTCGCCGATGACTGGACCGGCACCACCGGCAAGCCGAAGAAGCCCGCAATGAAGATTATCCAGGTCACCGATGTCCATCTTGGCCGGCAAGGCGAGCGCCGCTATGGCGCCGACCTGCATCAGCGGCTGGCTTCATGCATCGCGCACATCAATGCGCATCATGCCGATGCCGCGCTTTGCGTCTTCACCGGCGACCTGACCGAGACCGGCGCGCCCGAAAGCTATGCCGATCTCCGCGCCTCTCTGAGCGAGCTGTCGGTGCCCTTTCAACTGCTTCCGGGAAACCATGACCGGCGGGCCAATCTTGTTGCGGCGTTTCCTGAAATTCCGGTCGACGAGAACGGCTTCGTGCAGTCGGCTCGCCAAACAGCCGACGAGGTGCTGCTGTTCCTCGATTGCCTGGCGGAGGGCCGTGTCGAAGGCGAATTGTGCGACAAGCGGTTTGCCTGGTTGGAAGCCCGGCTCGAAGAAGCGGCAGGCCGGCCCGCCTATGTCTTCATGCATCATCCGCCGGTCACGCTCGGCCTGCCGCAACTCGATCCGCTCGCCCTTGAGCAACCCGAACGGTTGCTGGGCCTGCTTCGGGGTCATGGTAACGTCCGCCACATCTTCTTCGGCCACGTCCATCGCGACATCGCAGGCACGGTCGCCGGCATTCCGTTCTCGGCGCAGCGCGGCCTGCATGCCAGGTTCGAACTTGCCCTCGACCGATCGAGCGAGATTGTCGAGCAAGCGCCGCCCTCCTACGCGGTCGTCCTCGTCGACAGCGCCAACGAGCACGTGGTCGTGCACGGCTGCGATTTTCTCGAACAGTGGCCGATCTATTCCGGCGAGACCGGCGAACGCATCACCGTGTGAGTCGGATTGAGGCGCAGCGCCGAAAAGCTTTCGACCGTTCAGGTGAAGACATGCGCCTTTCCCGATACGGTCAGCCGGACGATCTCGCCGACCGCCGGCGCGTCCATGCCCGGTTTGCGCAGCACCAGCGGCGTGTTGCCGATCGCGGCCGCATCGGGCGGATCGGCATTGTTCAAGAGCCGCACCGCGATCGTGCACATCGAGCCGGCGAATTCCGATTCCGTCACTTCGCCGAACAGCATGTCCGAAGTGCCCGACATGCCCTCGCGCGACGTTCTTTTCAGCGCGATCTGCTCCGGCCGCAGCATGATGCGGGCAATGTCGCGGCTGTCGTTGGTGTCGACCGCGATGCGGCCGAGTGGAGAATTGGCGAAGCCGCCCGATATCTTTGCCGGCAGGATGATGGCGTCGCCGAGGAACTCGGCGATCATCCTGTCCTTCGGCTTGAAATAGAGTTCGCGCGGCGTACCGATCTGCGAGAACTTGCCGTCGCGCATCACCGCGACCTGACTGGCGAAGGACAGCGCCTCGGCCTGGTCGTGCGTCACCAGGATGGTGGTGATGCCAGCGGTTTCCAGAAGCTCGGCCACCGCCTTGCGCATCGAGGCGCGCAGGCCAGTATCGAGCGCCGAGAACGGCTCGTCGAGAAGCATCAGTCTCGGCTTCATCGCCATGGCGCGGGCCAGTGCCACACGCTGCTGCTGGCCGCCGGAGAGCTCGTGCGGGCGGCGTTTGAGGATCGCCTTGTCGAGCCCGACGATATAGGCGAGCTCGACGATGCGCTCGGTGCGCTTGTCTTCGCTGCGGGCCATGCCGAAGCCGATATTGTCGCCAATGGTCAGATGCGGGAACAGGGCGCCATCCTGCGCCACCACGCCGATCCCGCGGCGATATGCCGGCACCGCCGCGCCGCCATTGGCCAGCACCTCGCCGTCGAGCGTGATGCGGCCCTGGTCCGGGGCCTCGAAGCCGGCGATCAGCCGCAGCAGGGTCGTCTTGCCGCAGCCGGACGGGCCGACGATTGCCGTGCGGCTGCCACTGGCGACGCTCAGGTCGACGCCGGCAAGCGCCGCCACCGGGCCGTAATGCTTGTGCAGGCCGCTGATTTCGAGAAAGCTCATCGTCCGGCCATCCGTTTCGACTGGACGTAAAGCAGCCAGGTCAAGGGAAGCGACATGGCCACCATGATGAAGGCGTAAGGGGCCGCGGAGGCATAATCAATCTCGCCGCTGTAGGACCAGAACGCCATCGCCAGCGTGCGGGTGCCGTTCGGCGCCAGCATCTGGGTGGCGGTCAGTTCGTTCATGATGCCGAGCGCCACCAGCGCCATGCCGGCCGCGGCACCTGGCGCCGACAGGCGGATCGTGGTCGACCACAGCGCCTGCAGCGGGGGCCGTCCGAGGCTGGAAGCGGCGCGTTCGAGTTCGACCGGCGCCTGCGCGATCGAGGCCCGCAGGCTGACCAGAGCGCGCGGCAGGAACATCAGCGCATAGGCCATCAGGATGGTGAACAGGGTCTGGTAGAGCGGAAGCGCGATGCGCACCGTGATGGTGACCAGCGCCAGTGCGATGACGACCCCCGGCAACGAGCCGACGATGTAGTTGCAGCCCTCCAGCAGACGCTGCAATGGCCCCGGCGCTCGGATCGAGATCCAGGCCATCGGCATGGCGGCGACCGTGGCGAGCAATGCGCCGGCGAGCGCCAGGAACAGCGTTTGGCCAAGCGCCAGCCCGATCTCGTCGAAGCGCCAGACAGCCGCGCCGCCGGCGGCAAGCCAGCCGCCGATGGTGACGAACGGCACGCCAAGCGCCAGCAGCGTGGTGACGACAAGCAAGGCGAGGCAAGGGACGGTGGCCCGTCCGAGGCTTGTGCGCTGCTGATAGCGCGCGGCGCCGGAGCCGACGCGGGCATAGCGCTCCTCGCCGCGCACCAGCACTTCGAGGCCGAGCAGCACGAAGCAGCAGCTCACCAGCACGCCGGCCAGCATGTTGGCGGCCGGGCCGTTGAAGGTCGACTGGAATTGGTCGACGATCGCCGTGGTGAAGGTGTCGAAGCGGATGAAGACATAGAGGCCGTACTCGGCCAGCAGATGCAGCCCGACCAGCAGCGAACCGCCGCAGATGGCCAGCCGCAATTGCGGCAGCACGACACGCCAGAACACGCGCCGGGGCCCAAGGCCGAGTGCGGCGGCGGCGTCCTCGAGAGCGGGATCGAGACGGCGCAACGCCGCCGACACCGGCAGATACAGGA
This sequence comes from Mesorhizobium sp. M1338, assembly GCF_040318045.1. NCBI lineage: Bacteria > Pseudomonadati > Pseudomonadota > Alphaproteobacteria > Hyphomicrobiales > Phyllobacteriaceae > Mesorhizobium > Mesorhizobium sp. M1338. The sequence continues at coordinate 37,218 of NZ_JAMYLL010000012.1, forward strand.
ACGGGAAATAGGCGATCACGGAAATCAGGACGCCGGCCCACAGGCCGTGCAGTCCTGGCACCATGGTGATCCAGGCATAGCTGTGCACGAAAGCGGGGATGGCGAGCGGCGCCACGCACAGCCAGGCCCAGAACCGGGCGCCCGGCAAGTCGCTGCGCTCGGTCAGCCAGGCCAGGGCAACCGACAGCACGATGGTGATCGGCACGCAGAGCGCGACCAGCAGGATAGTATTGACCAGAAGCTCGCCGACACGTGGCCGGAAGACCAGCGCCGAGACGGTTTCCCAGCCGGTCCGCACCGCGATCCAGATGATGAAGGCAAGCGGCAGCAGCGCCAGCAGCGCAACGAAGACGGCGGCGATGACCAGCCAAAGCGGTGCGCGTCGCCGAGCCCTTCGGCCTGTGCCCGAAGGCAGGCCCGAGCGCGCGAGATCGACCGCAGACTGCATCAGGTCAGACGCCGCGCCGTTGCCGTCCAGCGGCAGCAATTGAAGGACCGCGATCGCGGTCGGGAACACAGCGTGTCGTCATCGACGAATGCCATCTCGAAAAGCAAAATCACTCCCGCGGAAGGCGAATTCCCGCGGGAGCGTGGTCGGTTGTCCTTTTAGGAGGAATGGCAACTAAAGCAAGCCGGCTGCCGTCATCAGGTCGGTGACCTTCTTGGAGTTCAGCGTCGTGGTATCGACTTTCGGCGCCTGCAGATCGGCGAGCGGCACCAGCTTCGGGTTGGACTCCGCACCCTTGCCGACCGCGTATTCGAAGGAATCGCCGGTCTTCAGCACGTCCTGGCCGCCCTTGCCGGTCACCCATTTCAGGAAGGCCTGGGCTTCCTTCGGATGCTTGCTCGAAGCCAGCACACCGCCGCCGGAAATCGAGACGAACGCGCCCGGATCCTGGTTCTTGAAATAATGCAGCTCGACATTCTTGCTGTTTTCGCCGGTCTTGGCCTGATCGCCGAAATAGTAATAATGGTAAATCACGCCGCCTTCGATTTCGCCGGCGTTGACCGCCTTCATCACCGTGCTGTTGCCCTTGTAGGCAGTGAAATTGGTCTTCATCGCTTTCAGCCAGTCCGCCGTGGCGGCCTCGCCCTTGAGCTGAAGCAGCGCACTGACGATGGCCTGAAAATCGGCGCCCGAGGGGGAGGCCGCCCAACGGCCCTTCCAACTCGGATCGGCGAGGTCAAGCATCGACTTGGGCAGCTGGTCGGCGGTCAGCTTGGTCTTGTTATAAGCAAACACCGTGCTGCGCGCCGCGACGCCGACCCATTTGCCGCTGGCCGGCTGATAGTCCTGAGGAACCTGGGCCAGTGTGTCGGCTTCGACCGGCGCGAACAGGCCGGCATTTTCGACCAGCACCATGGCCGGCGAGTTTTCCGTCAGGAACACGTCCGCGGGCGAAGCAGCGCCCTCGGCGACGATCTGGTTCGAGAAATCGCTGTCGCCGCCATTGCGCACGGTGACCTTGATGCCGGTCTCCTTGGTGAAGCCTTCGGCCCATGCCTTGGTCAGGCTCTCGTGCTGCGCATTGTAGACAATGATGCCATCATCCTCCGCCATGGCCGGACCGGCGAGCAGGGTGATTGCCAGCACGGTGGCGCCGACGAGGGTGGAAAGAGCGTATTTCATGTCACTGTCCTCGATCTCCGGGGTCTTCGGTCTTTCAGGGCCGCACCTATCGATACCTGACCAGGATAGTCAACATTGCTTTGCTGATTTTGATCGAGCGCCTGCAAACTTTCGTGATTTGCCGCTAGTTTGGCTTGGACATTATTTCGCCGGCCACGTAACAAATCAGCGCCGAGACGCGAAAATCGGGGGAGTGAACTCTTGTGAGCGGCAAGGACGAGGCCGAGCTTTCCCGGCTGATGCGGGCCGCGATCGCGGGAGATGAAAGGGCCTATGCCGACTTTCTGCACCGGATTGCCGCGCTGGTGCGCGGTTTTGTCAGGCGCAAGATCGTGCGGGGCGGGGTCGATCCCGAGGATGTCGTGCAGGAAACCTTGCTGGCCATTCATGTGAAACGACATACCTGGCGCCAGGATGCGCCGGTGTTGCCGTGGATCTATGCAATCGCCCGCTTCAAGCTCATCGACGCGTTCCGGCGGCGTGGACGGCGCATCGAGATCGATGTCGACGATATCGCCGAGACGTTCGCCGAGCCGGAAACGGAAACCGTCAGCGAGCGCGACATCACCCGGGCTTTGGACGGCCTGTCGCCGGCACAGCGCTCGGTGGTCTCAGCCGTTTCGGTGGAAGGCCGCTCCATTGGAGAGACGGCGGCAAAGTTCGGTATCAGCGAGACGGCGGTGCGTGTGTCGCTGCATCGGGGACTTGCCGCGATAGCCAAGCGGTTCGGGCAGGGGCGATTCGGGCGGGAATGACATGAGGACGGACGATCTCATCAAGGCGCTGGATGCCGATGCCCGGAGCAAGGCGATGCCGTTGCAATCGGCCTGGTGGGTGGCCGCCGGTGCGGCCGCGGTGATCGCGGCCGTCGTTTTCCTGCTGACCATCGGTCCGCGCCCGGACTTCATGGCGGCCGCCCACACGATACGCTTTCTTTCCAAATTCGTCTTCACCATCGTGCTTGCCGTCAGTGCCTTTGCCCTGGTCCGCGCCTTGTCGACGCCGGGAGCCTCGACGGGCCGGGCAATGGCCTGGATGGCCGCTGCGCCGGTGTTGATAGCCGTGGCGGTGGTTCTGGAGCTTTTCATGGTGCCGGAGGCGCTGTGGGGCACAAGGATGGTCGGCTCCAACATGATGATCTGCATGGCATTCATCCCTTTGATCGGCATCGGTCCGCTTGCCATTTTCCTGTGGATGCTGCGCTATGGCGCACCGACACGGCCGGTGCTTGCCGGCGCGGCTGCGGGCCTGCTCGCCGGCGGGCTCGCGGCGACCTTCTACGCCGCGCACTGCTTCGACGACTCGCCGCTTTTCGTCGCCACCTGGTACTCGCTGGCGATCGCGGCGCTCGCGCTGCTTGGCGCGCTTGGCGGGCGATTCTTCGTGCGCTGGTAGTGCGCCACGGCGATCACGATCCGTGCTCGCCGATCCTTAATCATGCCGGCAACCGTTTGTCGGTTAGCGACAGCACCGCTATGGACTGGACTTCACCTGGGACGGCCGCACTCACGTGATCGGCGCCAGCATGGGCTGGCTGCGATCAACGCCAATTGCGGCGAGGCGGCCGGCCATGGCTGCGTTTCCTTGGCGCCGGACGGCGAAAGCAGGGCCGATCGGGAAGAACCGCCCGCGCCACTGGCCGTGGCGTCTTGATCAGAACCGGTCCCGAAAAGAGTCTGCTGCTGACGCGGTTTGATCAGCGCGTCGGAACGGGATGCTCGCCGCGATAGTCGTAGAAGCCGCGCCCGGTCTTGCGGCCGAGCCACCCGGCTTCGACATATTTCACCAGCAGCGGGCAAGGGCGGTACTTCGAGTCCGACAGGCCGTCATGCAGCACCTGCATGATCGACAGACAGGTATCGAGCCCGATGAAGTCAGCCAACTGCAGCGGCCCCATCGGATGGTTGGCGCCGAGCCGCATGGCGGTGTCGATGGCATCGACCGAGCCGACACCCTCATAGAGCGTGTAGATCGCTTCGTTGATCATCGGCAGCAGGATGCGGTTGACGATGAAGGCCGGAAAATCCTCCGAGACCGTGATCGTCTTATCGAGCTGCTTCACATAGGTCTTGGCCGCCTCGAAGGTCTGGTCCTCGGTGGCGATGCCGCGCACCAGCTCGACCAGCTTCATCAGCGGCACCGGGTTCATGAAATGTATGCCGATGAACCGCTCCGGCCGGTCGGTCTGCGCGGCAAGCCGCGTGATCGAGATCGACGAGGTGTTGGTCGCCAGGATAGCTTCGGGATTGAGCTGCGGACAAAGCTGGGCGTAGATCTTGCGCTTGACCGTCTCGTCCTCGGTCGCCGCCTCGATCACCAGATCGGCGCCGGCAAGATCCGCCATCGCCGGCGCGGAAGAGATGCGCGCCATCGCGTCGTTGCGCACCTTCTCCTCGAGCTTGCCGGACCCCACTTGCCGGGCCATGTTGCCGCTGATGGTGGCGATGCCCTTCTCGATGCGGTCGGGGGATATATCGTGGATCAGCACCTTGTAGCCCGAAAGCGCGGAGACATGGGCGATGCCGCCGCCCATCTGGCCCGCGCCGATGATGCCGATCGTCTCGATCTTGCTCATTACACCGATCCCGTCAAAAGGCCTTTGCGGCCTGCTTTTTGTGCGGTGCAAACTAAAAGGGCGGGGCGACTTCGTCTACCCCACCCTCACCATTTAATACGCTTTGGCAGAAAGCGTCAAAGCGCCTTTTGCAGCTCCGGCAAAATGACGAAGAGATCGCCGACGAGGCCGTAGTCGGCAACCTGGAAAATCGGCGCCTCCTCGTCCTTGTTGATGGCGACGATGACCTTCGAATCCTTCATGCCGGCAAGGTGCTGGATGGCGCCGGAGATGCCCACCGCGATGTAGAGATCAGGGGCGACGACCTTGCCGGTCTGGCCGACCTGCCAGTCGTTCGGCGCATAGCCGGCATCGACGGCGGCGCGGGAAGCGCCGACGGCTGCACCGAGCTTGTCGGCGACCGGCAGGATGACTTCCTGGAACTTCTCCGCCGAACCCAGCGCGCGGCCGCCCGAGATGATGATCTTGGCCGAGGTCAGCTCCGGACGGTCGGTCTCCGAGAGCTTGTTCTCGACGAAGGTGGACAGGCCCGGATTGGCCGCGGCCTTGACGGTCTCGATGGAGGCCGAGCCGCCCTCGGGGGCGGCCTGGAAAGAGGCGGTGCGGACCGTGATCACCTTCTTGGCGTCGGTCGACTGCACCGTCTGGATGGCGTTGCCGGCATAGATCGGCCGCTTGAAGGTGTCGGGCGAGACGACTTCGATGATCTCGGACACCTGCGCGACGTCGAGCAGGGCAGCCACGCGTGGCGCGACATTCTTGCCCGACGAGGTCGCCGGCGCGATGATGGTGTCGTAGGCGCCCGCCAGCGACACAACCAGTGCCGCCGTCGGTTCGGCGAGGCGCTCGGCGAGTTCGTCGGCTTCGGCCAAGAGCACCTTGCTCACGCCCTTCAGCTTGGAGGCAGCGTCGGCCGCCGGCTTGGCGCCCTTGCCGGCAACCAGCACATGCACGTCCGAACCGATCCGCAGCGCCGCCGACAGCGCCTTGGCGGTCTGGTCGGAAAGGGTGGCGTTGTCGTGTTCTGCAATCAGAAGAATAGCCATTGATGATATTCCTGACTTTCGTTTTCGCGGCTCCCTGAAATCCGGTCAGGCCGAGTCGAAAACGGTTGGTTTCGAGAACCGGAGCGGAGCGTACTTCAGTACGTGAGCACCGGAAGCGGAGAAACCGACCGTTTGCAGGCCGGCCTCATCGGATTTCCTAGAGCACGCCGGCTTCGTTCTTGAGCTTGTCGATCAGCTCGGCGACGCTCTTGACCTTGACGCCCGCCTTGCGGCCACTCGGCTCCTCGGTCCTGATGACTTTCAGCCGCGGCTTGACGTCGGCGCCGTAGTCGGCCGGGCTCTTCTCGTCGAGCTGCTTCTTCTTGGCCTTCATGATGTTGGGCAGCGAGGCATAGCGCGGCTGGTTGAGGCGAAGGTCGGCGGTGACGATCGCCGGCATCTTCAGTTCCACCGTCTGCAGGCCGCCGTCGACCTCGCGCGTCACCTTGGCCTTGTCGCCCTCGAGCACGATCTTGGAAGCGAAGGTGCCCTGCGCCCAGCCCAGCAGCGCCGCCAGCATCTGGCCGGTCTGGTTGCTGTCGTCGTCGATCGCCTGCTTGCCGAGGATGACGAGGCCGGGCTGTTCGGCGTCGACGACGCCCTTCAGCACCTTGGCGACGCCGAGCGGCTCGGTCTGTTCGTCGGTCTTGACCAGGATGGCGCGGTCGGCGCCCATGGCGAGCGCGGTGCGCAGGGTTTCCTGCGCCTGCTGCGGGCCGATCGAAACGACGATGATCTCTTCCGCCTTGCCGGCTTCCTTCAGCCGGATCGCTTCTTCCACCGCGATCTCGTCGAACGGGTTCATCGCCATCTTGACGTTGGCGAGTTCCACCGCCGAACCATCAGCTTTCACGCGAACCTTGACGTTCGCATCCACAACCCGCTTCACGGGCACAAGGATCTTCATTTGCCTGTCACCTCTTCACGCTAGTTGGGCGCGCTATAACAGCCTGCGCCCTTTCTGAGTTGTCGAAAGCCGACATTCCGGATGGAAATTCTGGTCTTTGACCGCCTTAGGCCGCGGCGGAGACGTTTCCGTAGTTGCGGCAACCCTGCACGTCAATACGCTGCAAGCAGCCAAATCGGTTCAGTCCGAACTGGGAGCGCTTCCTCGCCCCCAGCGCGGCGTCGCGGCGGGTGGATCTGGGATCAGCGGTTCCGTGGCAACGTGCTGTTGGTTGGGAGCGGTGGGCGCGACGTCTTCGTCAGGGCCTGCAAACAGCGGCACACCGCGGCTGCGCAATATGAGCACCAGAATGGCGCCGGCGATGATGCCGCCTATGTGGCAGGCCCAGGAGATCTGGTCCTCGCCGCCGGCGGCAAACATCACCACCTGGAACAGCACCCACAGAATGAGCGGGATGAACGCTGGAATGCGCAGCGGGATGCGGGCAAAGGCCAGCACCCAGACCTTCACCCTGGGATAAAGGATCAGATAGGCGACGACCACGCCGGCGATGGCCCCGGACGCGCCGATCAGCGGCACTTGCGAATCCCAGGCGACGAGCCCCTGGAAGGCCGCTCCCGCAACAGCGCATAACAGGTAGAAGATGAGGTAGCGGATGTGGCCGAGCGCATCCTCGACATTGTCGCCGAACACCCACAGGAACAGCATGTTGCCGCCGAGGTGGAAGATGTCGGCGTGCAGGAAGGAATAGCTGAGATAGCTCAGGCTTTCGGGGATGACGATAAAGCGAGGGTCAAGCTCGGCTGTGTCATGCACGACCGACGGAATGAAGCCGAGGCCAAGCACGGCGGCATTGGTGAAACTCTCGCCGCCTAGCGCGGTGGCGAAATAGACCAGGGCGTTGGCCACGATCAGCCCGATCGTCACATATTGCAGGCGGATGTGCCGCAGCCTGTTGGTGTCGTAAAGCGGGATGAACATGCCCAGGCCCTCTTCCGCTTTCGACCATCAGCGGTTCTTGCCGGGAACCCATAGCACGTCGGCGTTTCCGTTGTCATTGACCGCCCGGGCGGCGACAAACAGGAAATCCGAGACGCGGTTGATGTATTTCAGCCCGTCGCGGTTGACGTGTTCGTTCGGGTCCTGGGCCAGGGCCACCATCAGCCGTTCAGCTCGCCGCGCCACGGTGCGGGCAAGGTGAAGGGCGGCGGCCGCCGGTGTGCCGCCATTGAGCACGAAGGATTTGAGCGGCTGAAGCTCCTTGTTGAGCAGGTCGATCTCCTTCTCGACCCGGTCGGTCTGCACGGCGACGATGCGAAGCGGCTCATAGCCGAGCGGCTTGCCGTCGTCGGGCACGGCGAGATCGGCGCCGAGGTCGAATAGATCGTTCTGGATGCGGGAAAGCATGGCGTCGATCGCGGGGTGAGCCGATGCCGTATGCACCCGGGCGATGCCGATGCAGGCATTGGCCTCGTCGACCGTGCCGTAGGCGTCCACCCGCAGATCGGATTTCAGCCGCCGTTCGCCGGTGCCGAGACCCGTGGTGCCATCATCGCCGGTGCGGGTGTAGATCTTGTTGAGCTTGACCACGTCGCCTCCCGGCCGCCGATATCCTCACTTGCGGGTGAAATACACCGCAAGCAGGATCAGCGCCAGCGCCACGGCCTGCAACAGAACGCGTGCTTGCATCAGCTTGTTCGAGGTGACGCCGGAGCCGCCGCGCATCATGTTGATGAGGCCGCGAACAAGCACGATCACCACGGCGACCATGACCAGAATGGCGAGGATGTTGAAGGCGGTTGCCATGGTGTGTTCCCAGTTCAGTTGATTCAGGCGCGTTTGGCAAGGATGCGGTAGAGCATCGATGCGGGCAGGATGCGTTTGAGCACCGCACCGATCCTGGCCGGCACCGTTACCACATAGTGGGCGCGCGGGCGCCGCGACAGAAGTGCATGGCGCAGCGCCGCGTGAACCACTTCCGGCCCGGGCTTCAAGGCCGATTGGCTGCCGCCAGCCCGCAGCCGCTCCAGTTGCGCCGCATAATCGAGGCGGTGGACCGAAGTCTCGTGCTCGATGTTCTTCAAGAACCAGGGAAGCGCATTGCTGGCGATCTTCGACGTTACCGGCCCCGGCTCGATCAGCGAGACATGGATGCCGCTGCCCCCAACTTCCTGATGCAGGCACAGCATCAGACCTTCCAGCGCGTGTTTCGACGCCGAATAGGCGCCGCGAAAACGCACTGGCGTCAGGCCGAGGATCGACGAGCAGTGGACGATGCGGCCGTAACCCTGGCGGCGCATCACCGGCACCAGCCGGCGGGTCAGGTCATGCCAGCCGAAGAAATTCGCCTCGAACTGCTCCTTGAGCGCTGCCACCGGCAAATCCTCGACGGCGCCGGCTTGCGCATAGGCGCCGTTGTTGAACAGGGCATCGAGCCTGCCGCCCGTGCGGTCGAGCACCGCCGTAACCAGCGCGGCGATGGAGTCCGGCTCGCAATAATCGAGATAGAAGGCCTCGATGCCGTCGGCCTCGAGTGCGGCGATGTCCCGGGGCTTGCGCGCCGTCGCGAACACCCGCCAGCCTTCCGCCTTCAACGCGCGGGCGCAGTACGCGCCTATTCCCGAGGATGCGCCGGTGACGATGATCGAGCGCAATTCTTGCGCCGGACTGCTCGTGGTTTCGCCAAGGGTTGCCATTTGCCGCAATCCCTTCCCATATTCCCGGCGTGGAGACAATTGGAGGGCACGGTTCTTGTTGCGGAAGATCGTTGCCCTCAAACGGGTCCTCTACGACGCGCTTGGCCATTTCAATACCGATGATGGCTGGGCGATGGCCAGCCATCTGGCGATCACATCGCTGATGGCGCTGTTCCCGTTCCTGATTTTCGCCACGACGCTGGCGAGCTTCCTCGGCGCGCAGGCGTTCTCCGACACGGCCGTGCACCTGGTGTTCGACACCTGGCCCGAACAGATCGCCAAGCCGATCGCGCGCGAAGTGCTCAATGTGCTGACCGTCAGGCGCACCGACCTCTTGACCTACGGCGTGCTGCTTGCCGCCTATTTTGCCTCGAACGGCATCGAGGCGCTGCGCACATCGCTCAACCGCGCCTATCGCGTCTCGGAAACGCGCGGCATCATCTACCGCCGGGTCCAGAGCATCATCTTCGTGCTCATCGCAACGGCCGGGTTTCTGGCGATCAGCGTGCTCCTGGTGTTCGCGCCGCTGCTGGCGCGACTCGCCGAAGCCCATATCGACTGGATCAAGCCTTATATGGGCACCATCACGCTGTGGCGTTATGTGATCGCCTCGGCGGTCATCGTCGGCGGATTGTTTGCCGTCCATTTCTGGCTGCCGGCGGGCAAGCGCCGCCTGGTGTCGATCGTCCCGGGCATCATCTTCACGCTTTCCGGATGGCTTGTCGGTTCGACTGTCTTCGCCACCTATCTCGACCATTTCTCGTCCTACGTGACGACCTATGCCGGCCTCGCCTCGATCATGATCGCCGTGGTCTTCCTCTACATGGTCTCGGCGATCTTCATCCTTGGCGGCGAGCTCAATGCAGCGATCAGCCGCTATCTTGAGGCACGCGCGCGGGTCGGATGAGTCGGTGCTGGGCGGATAGAAGAATTGAAGAATTGAAGAATTGAAGAATTGAAGAATGGGCTGTCGCTTGGGTTCCTCAGTTCCTCAGTTCCTCAGTTCCTCAGTTCCTCAGTTCCTCAGTTCCTCAATTCCTCAGTTCCTCAATTCATCCCTTGTTCGGCCGAGCTGTTGCCAGGCCAACGCCGAATGTCGTGATCGCCATGCCGACAATCTGCAGCGCGTTGAGCTGCTCGTCGAACAAGGCCCAGGCGATGATGGCCGTCACCGCCGGTACCAGGTAGAACAGCGAGGCCACTTTCGACATCTCGCCGTCGCGGATCATCACCATCAGCAGGAAGATGGCGCCGAGCGACAGCACCAGCACCAGCCAGGCCATGGCGAAGATCAATTCGCCGTTGATGACGACAGTGTGCGTCTCGAAGGCCAGCGCGGCCAGTATCATCAGCGACGCACCACCGACATATTGCCACATGGTCGCCGCGACGAGGTCGCCGCCGGAGGCAAAGCGCTTCTGCCAGATGGTGCCGGCGCTCATGCCGAGCACCGAGACCAGCGAGGCGGTCAGTGTCGCCGCCGTTACGCCGCCGCCGAGCGCGCCGAGCTTCGGCCACAGCACGATGACGATGCCGATGAGGCCGATGCCAAGGCCAAGCCAGTGGCGCGGCAGAATCGCCTCGCCGAGAAACTTGCCGGCGAGCACCGCCGTGATCAGCGGCTGCAGGCCGACGATCAGGGCCGAAAAGCCGGCCGGCATGCCCCTGTGGATGGCCCAGAAGACGGCGCCGAGATAGACGCCGTGCATCAGGATGCCGGCGCCGGTGGCATGCAGCGCTTCCTCGCGGGTGGCTCTCTTGGAGCCCAGCACAAGCATCAAAACAGCCAGCAGAATGGCGGCGATGACGAAACGCGCGGCAAGGAAGGTGAACGGCTCCGCCCACGGCATGGCGTAGCGCGCGCCGATGAAGCCGGTGGCCCACAGGACAACGAAGGTGGCGGGAATGAACCGCTTTATGCTGTGCATGTTCCGGAGACCGCCGTGCTGGGGAGAGTTGACCGTGACGCTGCTCTACTGCGCTTCAATCCGACGCGCAAAGCGAAACCATTGATCCATGCATCATCGGAATTCAACGGCCGGGACGTTTGGCAGGTGGTTTCTCTGATCTCGCCCGGCTTAAAGCCCGACCATCCGCCTGACGTCATCAGGCGATGCGCCGGCGTTGCGTAAGGCGGCAAGGCCGGTGTCGCCGAGGCTCTTGGACAGCTTTCGTCCATCGGGCCCGAGGATGAGACGATGATGGAAATAGGCAGGCTGCGGCAGCCCGAGGAGTTGCTGCAGCAGGCGCTGCACGCCGGTGGCGGAAAACAGATCCTGCCCGCGCACGACGTGGCTGATGCCTTGCAGCGCATCGTCCATGACGACGGCGAGGTGGTAGCTGGTCGGGATGTCGCGGCGCGCCACGATCACGTCGCCCCACTCCCGCGGGCGGGCTTCGACAGAGCGCGTCGCAAGCAGTGTCTCGTCGGAATACTCGGTCCATGACAGGGCCTTGCCGACACGCGCCATGGCGGCGCGGACATCCAGTCGCCAGGCGAAGGGCGTATTCTCGGCGATCCGCCGCTTGCGTTCCTTCATCGGCAGCGCCTTGTCGGCGGCGGGATAGAGCGGTACGCCGTCGGGATCGCGCGGCCAGTCGCGTCCGTGCTTTTCGCTGTCGGTGATAAAGGCGCGGATCTCGCCACGGCTCATGAAGGCGGGATAGACGAGTTCTTCCGCGATCAGCCGGTCAAGCATCGCTTTGTACTCGGCGAAATGCTCGGACTGGCGGCGCACCGGCTCTTCCCAGCCAAGCCCCAGCCATTTCAGGTCGGCAAGCACGCCGGCCTCGAATTGCGGCGTGCAGCGCACCGTGTCGATATCCTCGATGCGCAGCAGCAGCCGGCCGGCCGCGGCATTCGCCAGCTTCTGGTTGAGCAGCGCCGAGTAGGCGTGGCCGAGATGCAGGTCGCCATTGGGGCTGGGCGCGAAGCGGAATGTCAGGAGTGTCATCTCTTGGGCGGCAATCGGGTTGTGCGGCGGTTCTGCCAATTGCTACCGTGCAGCCGCTCAAGGAACAAGAAAGCATGCAGCGTATCGTGACATCGGACGACATTGCCCGGGGGCTCGATGCGCTTTGCGTGATCGACCCGCGCCTGGAAAAGGTACGCGGCATGGCCGGCGAGGTGCCGCTGCGGCTTTCCGAACCGGGGTTTCGAAGCCTGGCTTCGATTGTCGTCTCTCAGCAAGTGTCGCGCGCCAGCGCCGATGCGATCTTCGGCCGGCTGGTCAAACTCGTCGATCCGCTGACGCCGCGGGCTATCCTTGCCGCCGGCGAAGACATGTTTCGCGAGGCCGGCCTGTCGCGGCCGAAGCAGCGTGGCCTGATCGCTGTTGCCCAGGCGGTGGTCGACGGCCTCGACCTGCATCACCTCTGTTCGCTCGATGCCCAGGAGGCGATTACGACGATGACGGCGGTGTCCGGCATCGGTCCATGGACGGCGGAAGTGTACCTGCTGTTTGCCGCTGGGCACCCCGACATCTTCCCAGCGCGCGACGTCGCCTTGCAGAGCGCGGTCGGCCACGCGCTCGGCATCGACCCGCGTCCGCCGGAGAAAACACTGATCCAACTCGCCGAATCATGGAGCCCCTGGCGAGGTGTCGCGTCGCGGCTTTTCTGGTCCTATTATCGCGAAACCAGAGGGCGAGACGCCGCACCGCCGGCCTGAAACCGCAAAAAAGCCTGAAAATCATGTCTTTTTGCCGCTTCGACGACGCGACAATCCGCTTCACATCCCTGTCATGTCGGGCTTACAGTATCCTCGCCGTTCGGTTCTAGAACCAAGGAGGTAAACACGTGACGGTTGCCGTATCTCCGGATGGGCTTCCAGCACTAGTGCTGAATGCGGATTACCGCCCGCTCAGCTATTACCCCTTGTCGCTCTGGTCCTGGCAGGACGCGATCAAGGCGGTGTTCCTCGATCGGGTGAACATCGTCGCCGAATACGAGCACGCCGTCTCCTCGCCGACCTTCTCGATGAAGCTGCCGAGCGTGGTCAGCCTCAAGGCCTATGTGAAGCCGTCGAGGCATCCGGCCTTCACCCGCTTCAACGTCTTCCTGCGTGACCGCTTCCAGTGCCAGTATTGCGGCACGCCGGAGGACCTGACCTTCGATCACGTTATCCCCCGCCATCGCGGCGGTGCCACGACGTGGGAGAATGTCGTTGCCGCCTGCTCGCCCTGCAATCTGAGGAAGGGCGGCATGATGCCGGCGCACGCCAAGATGTGGCCGCTGCAGAAGCCCTTCCAGCCGACAGTGCATGATCTGCACAATAACGGCCGCCTGTTCCCGCCCAACCATCTGCATGAGAGCTGGATGGATTACCTCTACTGGGATGTCGAGCTGGAGCCGTAGAGTTCGGCACATCAGCTATGGCAAGGCAACTGCCGAAGTTGGTGCTGCCCCTCATCCGGCTGCCGCCACCTTCTCCCCGTATAGTGACGGGAAGAAGGGAAGCTGCGGCACCCTCGGCCTCGCAACGTTGGTGATTGGCGAAATCGGCGATGACAGCGTCTTTCTCCCCGTCGCCATACCGGGAGAAATGCCCGGCAGGGCAAAGGGGCGGCGGCAACACCTCAAGTCCAGCCACAGGCCGGGCGGCGCGAGTTTCTGTCTCGCGCTGGCTCAGTCGCGCGCGAAAGCGCCGCGGAAGGCGACGGCGGCGAGGATCAGGCTGGCGATGGCGTTCCAGCCGGCCAGCGACAGGCCAAGGATGCGCAGTGCGGCCTTGTCGCAGGATGGCGGCACGAATTTGTCGAGCGCGTCGAGCACGCCCTTGCCGCCGGTGTCGACCGGTCCAGCACCCGCGGTGCAATCGGTCGGGCCGGCCCACCACTGCCATTCGACGCCGGAGTGATAGACGCCGAGATAGAGGCCGTAGAGCATCAGCAGGCCGCCGACAGCCAGCAGGCCACGCGTCAGCCAAGCCGGTGCGTGCAGCATCGACGCAATCGCCGCCAGCACCATCAGCGGCACGCCGATATAGTAGGGTGTGCGCTGCTCCAGGCAGAGGTGGCAAGGGATGTAGCCGCCGAGATACTGGAAGCCGAGCGCCGAGCCGACGGTGGCGGCCATGGCGACGGCGAGGAACAGGGCCGTGCGCGTCCGCTGGCGTGCGGGATCGGCATTCATCGTCGCGGTCATTTCAATCGGCTCCGTCCGGCTCGCGATGGCTGTCTTCAGAGGGCGTATTTGACTGTTATATAGAGCAAAATCAGGGCAGCCGCCGCGCCACCGGCGATCAGGCCGAGACGCTTTTCGATGAACTCGCGGATCGGCTCGCCATAGCGGCGCAAAAGCCAGGCGAGCAGCAGGAAGCGGCCGCCGCGCGCCACGATCGCCAGCACGATGAACAGCAGCAAATTGACGCCGATGACGCCGGACAGGATCGTCACCACCTTGATCGGCGGCAAATGGGCCGCGCCCGAAGTGACCAGCATCAGGATGATGAAGCCGACACCCGCGCCCGCGCGCAGCGTCTCGAACTCGTCGTACTTGCCGTAGAATTCGAGGATCGGCCGCGCCACCGCGTCATAGGCGTAATGGCCGATAAACCAGCCGGCGATGCCGCCCAGCACCGAGGCGACGGTGGCGATCAGCGCATAGCGGTAGGCGCGATCCGGCCGCGACAGCGCCATCGGCAGATAGAGCACGTCGGCCGGCACCAGAAACACCGAGCTTTCGACGAAGGCGATGAAGGCCAGCCACCATTCGGCGGATTTGCGGGCCGCCAGCGACAAGGTCCAGTCGTAAAGTCCGCGAAGCATCGCCACTCCTAGCATGTCGCCCCAAAGGTGCGCGGCGATCTTTCCGAACATGCCGCGCTTTGACGCGCCGCCTGTCTAGAAAGATTTTCCGCACTGCACAATGGCAGCGCCGTCACGAAATCGAAAGACGCAGTTTGGTCGCATCCGGCATGCCGGAGAACTCATGCCGGAGAATTGGCCAGTTGACGAACAGGCCCCCAACCGTATAGTCCCGCGCCATCCAGGCCGCCCGGCCTGAGCCCCTATGGCGGAATTGGTAGACGCGCTCGACTCAAAATCGAGTTCCGCAAGGAGTGCTGGTTCGATCCCGGCTAGGGGCACCAAACTTTTCTCCCGGCAGCCAATCCGTGTTTTGGGACAGGCTCCTACCGCCGCCCCAGCAGGCTCTTCATGCGGTTGCGCAGCAGGCGGGCCATGTTGCGGGTTTCGCGGTAGAGGTGCAGTTGCGAGGCGGCCTGGCGGGTCAGGCGGTCGGCGTCCGGCGTCAGGCCGATCACCAGCGTGCCCATCGGCTTGCGCTCGGCCCACAGCCGGCTCATCACCGGGTGGTCGGGCACGGCGCAGGAATCGGTCATCATGATGTTGGGATCGTCGAGATGCTGCCTGGTCACCTCGATCATCAGCAGCGTGCCCGGCGAATAGCTGGCCAGCGTCTCGTCATAGGCCGTCTTCCAGGTGTAGGCGACGCCGGTTTCGACGAAGACGATCAGGCAGGCGATGGTGCGGCCGTCGAGCGTCAGCGAATGGATGCGGCACATGTCCTGCTCGGCCAGCCGGTGCACGGCCTCGCGGGCGAAGGCGGCGCGGTAGCGGTCGATTGCCATGGCGGTGCGTTCGCGACCTTTCCAGCCGGCCGCTTCCAGGGTCAGGAAGCTCTCGATGGCGTGGCGGATGTCCTCGAGCCCGCGCGCCACGACATGCTCCAGTCTGCCGAGGTCGCCAAGGCGGCGCTTCAGGCGGCGGAACTCGCGATTATGGTGCGGGCGCAGCGAGGCCTTCAGATAGTCGTCGCCATCGAGTTCGCTCTCGAGCGCCGGGCGCTGGGTCTGGCCTGTGGTGACCAGCATCAGGCCGCGCGTCTCGGCAACGGTGGCAAGCAGGCTCGCCACCGGGCCATCGAGCCGGATATCGGGCAGGACGAACACTTTCGGCAGCTTGAGGTGAGGGCGCGACAGCATCGAGAAGAAGTCCTCGACGACGCCGACCGGGTCGTCGCGGTCGACCAGCGGCGTGCCGAGCGGCCCGAACGGGCTCGACCATGTGCGCATGACCGGCACGCCGAGCGGCATGGCCGGCCGTTCCACCGAGAACGGCACCAGAAGGCGCAGCCGGTTGCGGTATTCGTCGCCGTCGCGGATGACCGCCAGCCGCACCTCGCGATCCTCCAGCCGGGGCATGGCCGGCGCCAGGAAGCGCGGGTTGAAGAAGACGTTGGGCTCGATCGCGCGGGCGCAGAGGTAATCCAGCTCCTCGACCAGGTCGAAGCCGGCCGATGCCGGGTAGATGGCGAGTTTGCGCTCGGGCCGGTTGTTGGCGAAGATCTCGATATGAGCGGGGTCGGGGTCGCGGGCCAGCCCGGCAAGGCCGGACACCATGGCGCCGGCGGTGCCGCCGCTGGTTTCCTCAAGCAACGGGATGGCGGCCATCACGCGGCTCCTTTCGCGGGCACGAAGATGAGCATGACGATGCCGAGCTTGCGCCACACCGTGAAGGACAGCGCGCCGGCTTCGAAGATCATGGCAAAGGCGGTGGCCATTGCCGCGCCCCATAGGCCGAACATCGGGATCAGCACCACGTTGAGGGCGATGTTGAAGGCCAGCGTCATGGCATAGACGGCGGCGCAGATGTTCTGGTTGCCGCTCATCGTCAGCAGGCTTTCGCAGGGGCCGACGGCGGCGCGGGCCACGACGCCGAAGACGAGCAGGAACAGCAAGGGATAGCCGCTGCTGAATTCAGGGCCGAACAGCACCAGCATCGGTTCGCCGAGCGCCAGCACCAGCAGCGCCATCAACAGCGATGGCCAGAACGTCCACGACACCGTCTCGCGGGCAAAGGCGGCGAGCCTTTGCGGGTCGCCATGGGTGAACTGCGCATAGCGCTGGGCAACGCCGGCCTTGACGGCGAAATAGACGAAATGCACCAACGCCAGCGTCTTCACCGTGGCGAAATAGACGGCGACGTCGTTGGGATCCATATAGGCGCCGACCATCAGCACGTCGGCATTGGTGAGCAGGAAGAAGAAGCTTTCGACCAGGAAAATCGGCAGCGAGACGACGAACCACTGCGCGAAATGCACCTTCATCGGCCCGGCCGGGATCTGCCGTTCCATGCGCTGGGTGACACCGATCAGCTGACCAAGCGTGGTGGCGTAGGTGGCGGCGATCGAGGCGAAGATCGCCGTCCTGGCGTCGGGGGCGTAGCCCGCCGCCAGCATCAGCGCCATGAACAGCAGGATCAGGATGGGTCGCACCAGATAGGTCGGCGACAGGGCAAACAGCGCCCAGCTGTTGGCGCGTGCCAGTCCCGACAGAAGGTCCGACATGGCGATCATCGGCAGGCAGATGACGCCGAGGATGAACGGGATCACATAGTAGCTTTCGATCCAGGGTGCCGCCAGCCAGACGCCGAGCGCGCCGAGCCCGGCGATGAGCGTGGAGGCGATCAGCACGAACAGGCGGCTGGCCAGCACGATGCCGCGCAGCTCGTCCATCAGGCCGCGCTCGCGGTATTCGGGAATGAAGCGGATGACCGAGGTGTGGAAGCCGAGGCAGGCGAGGTTGCCGACGATGACCATCGTCACCCAGACGAGGACGAAGATGCCGTATTCGAACGAGCCCATCCAGCGCGCCATCAGCACCTGGCTGATGAAGGCGATGACGGCGCTGACGATGCGGATGGAGAAGGCGATGACCGACATGCGGCCGGCCTCGCCGCGCTCGTCGGCGGTGAACAGCACGGCATCGATGCGGCCAAGCAGCGGCCCCATGCGCAGCGCCCAACGCTGCGGCAAGAACCGCCCGGCAGTCGTGGCCGCGGAAAAGCGCACCCCGATTTCTCTCCGTTTTCCGCTTCTTTTTCGAGGTTGGGTGTAGCGAAAACACATTAAGAAACGGTTGGGTGAGCTTCTCCTTCGCCCCGTCCCTATACGGGGGTGAGGCGTGGTCCGCGCAGCGGACGAAAAGCCAATTGCTTGGCTTTTCGAACGGCGAACGCCCGGAGCGATAGCGAAGGGCTAGGTGCCGGCAGGCGGTGCGGCTTTCGGCGGAAGGGCGTCACCTATTCGCAGCTCGTTGAAAAGCTGAATGCGATGGGCGTTGACGAGAAAGAGGTAAACGTGCGCAATAAGCTCTCTAGGGGCAAATTCACGGCGGCGTTTTTACTTCAATGTCTCAGCGCGATAGGATCGCAGACACTGCACTTGGCCTAGCCATAGGCCTCGGGATTGCCCTTTTAGTTCTTGTCTGGGCGGTTCCGGGGTTTCGTGATCCAGCCGATAGCAAAAACGGACAGCAGCACAACGAGCAGAAAGCCGACGGGGACGAAAAGCCAGTCCAGCCGCCCAGCTTCTGGAAAACCTACACTACGCCGTCTGATACGTACGCACAGTGGATCGCAGCGTTCTCCGCTCTCTTCAGCGTATGCGTTAGCACTTGGGCTGTGTGGCTGGTCAGAAACACGCTGGTTGTCAATCAACGAGCGACCGCCGCCGCCGAAGATGCCGTTGCCACCACTCGCGAAATGGGCGAACTGGAGACCCGTGCGTATCTTGCCGTCACCGGCGGAACGGCTGTTTATTACGGCAGCAGCGATCCCCAGGTTTTCATAAGGGTGCGAAATGCCGGGAACTCGCCGGCCTTCGACGTCACTGCCCATTTCCAAAATTGCAAAGATCATACAGCCGGATAGCGAGGGCGACTATTTGCTTAGCGCTTTTGGGAAAACTGACGAACGAGGCCTCGGATTCAATTTGGACGGACTTCTGGAATATCAAACCGTTTTCGATATGAAAACGGGAAACACTGATATGGAATCGACGTTCCTGTTCTTGTTCGGGCCGAGCAGGGCAAAGATCGCAAAAGCAATCCAAGACGGCAAGCGATTGCGGCTTCCTATGCAACTCATGCCGCAGTTCAGTTCCGGCTGGATTGTTGATTACCGCCGCGCAATGCGGTCCGCCCGCGAGAAAGAGCGCCGCGAAAAGCAGGCAGCCAAGCGGACCTAGCCGCGACAAGGCAAAAGAAGCTCGGGCAGGGGGGCGGTCTATGCGGCTAGCGATCCCCGCGCCACCTCTGGTCCGTTTGCTACATTAGACCGGAGATTTGCGCTGCGGCCATCGCCCGTTCGCAACAGCCTATCCACACCGAATGAGGAAAGCCGCGCAGTTGAGGTTCGAGTTCGAGGCTGAGATGGTGCGGCTGAAAGCAGCGTAGGCGCGGCGGGACAGCACCCCCCTCTGGCCTGCCGGCCATCTCCCCCTCAGGTGGGGAGATTGGCTTGGCTAGTCGCAAACGCTTGCGCCGCCCCTCATCCGCCCTTCGGGCACCTTCTCCCCGTATAGTGACGGGGAGAAGGGAAAGAGGCGCCGCGCTTACGCGAACGCGCCGTGGCAATGCTTGTATTTCTTCCCCGACCCACACGGGCAGGCTTCGTTGCGGCCGACCTTGCCCCAGGTGGCAGGATTGTTGGGGTCGCGGTCTTCGGGGGCGACGATGGCGGTTGTCTCCGGGCGGACCAGCAGGGCGGTCTCGCCGCCTTCGAAGTCGTTCTCGCCGGTGGTGCCGTCGATGTGGGTGCCGAACATGTCGGGGGCTTCCGGAGGCGGTGCTTCGGCGGCCTGGCGGACCAGTTCGACGCGCATCAGCTGCGCGGTGACGGCCTGGCGCAGATTGCCCAGCATCGCCTGGAACAGCTCGAACGCCTCGCTCTTGTACTCCTGCAGCGGATCGCGCTGGGCATAGCCGCGGAAGCCGACGACCGAACGCAGATGGTCGAGATTGACGATGTGCTCGCGCCACAGATGGTCGAGCGTCTGCAGCACCACCGAACGTTCGACATAGCTCATCACCTCCGGGCCGAAGCGCTCGGCGCGCTCCCTGGCGGCGGCGTCGGCGGCCTGCGTGATGCGCTCGCGGATGTCGTCCTCGGCGATGCCCTCTTCCTTGGCCCACTCGTCGATCGGCAGGTCGAGATTGAGGAACTCGGCGACCTCGGCCTTCAAGCCGGCGACATCCCACTGCTCGGCATAGGCGTTTTCGGGAATGGCCTTGGCGACGATCTCGTCGATGACGCCCTCGCGCATCTCGCCGATGGTTTCAGAGAGGCCTTCGCCATCCATCAGCTCGATGCGCTGCTCGAACACCACCTTGCGCTGGTCGTTGGAGACGTCGTCGTATTTCAAAAGGTTCTTGCGGATGTCGAAGTTGCGCGCCTCGACCTTCTTCTGCGCCTTTTCCAGCGCCTTGTTGATCCAGGGATGGATGATCGCCTCGTCTTCCTTGAGGCCGAGCTTCTGCAGCATGCCGTCCATACGCTCGGAGCCGAAGATGCGCATCAGGTCATCCTGCAGCGACAGGAAGAATTTCGAGCGGCCGGGGTCGCCCTGACGACCGGAGCGGCCGCGCAGCTGGTTGTCGATGCGGCGCGATTCGTGGCGCTCGGTGGCCAGCACATAGAGGCCGCCGGCGGCGAGCGCCTTTTCCTTCAGGCGCTCGACGTCGTCACGGATGGCCTTTTCCATGGCCTCGCGCTCGGGGCCTTCCGGCATGTCGCCCAGCTCGTCGGCGATGCGCATGTCGGCGTTACCGCCGAGCTGGATGTCGGTGCCGCGACCGGCCATGTTGGTGGCGATGGTGATGGCGCCGGGCTTGCCGGCCTGGGCGACGATCGCCGCCTCGCGCTCGTGGTGGCGGGCGTTCAGCACCTCGAAGTCCTTGAAGCCTTCCTTGCGCAGGCGTTCGGCCAGCTGCTCGGATTTTTCAATGGAGGTGGTGCCGACCAGCGTCGGCTGACCCTTGGCGCTGGCTTCGCGGATCTCCCTGACGATCGCCTTGTATTTCTCCTCGACCGTCCGGTAGACCTCGTCGTCCTCGTCAATGCGGATGACCGGCAAATTGGTCGGGATCTCGGTGACGTCGAGATTGTAGATGTTGCCGAATTCCTCGGCCTCGGTCAGCGCCGTGCCGGTCATGCCGGAAAGCTTCTTGTAGAGGCGGAAGTAGTTCTGGAAGGTGACGGAGGCGAGCGTCTGGTTCTCCGGCTGGATCGCCACATGCTCCTTGGCTTCGAGCGCCTGGTGCAGGCCTTCCGAATAGCGGCGGCCCGGCATCATGCGGCCGGTGAACTCGTCGATGATGACGATTTCGCCGTTGCGGACGATGTAGTCCTTGTCCTTCTGGAACAGCCGGTGCGCCTTCAGCGCGTTGTTGACATGGTGGACGATGGCGACGTTCTCGACGTCGTAGAGCGACTCGCCCTTGAGCAGGTCGGCGTCGCGCAAAAGGTTTTCGAGCTTCTCGGTGCCTTCCTCGGTGAAGATCGAGGTCTTCTGCTTCTCGTCGATCTCATAATCCTGCGGCTGCAGCTGGATGATGAAGGTGTCGATGGTGTTATACATTTCCGAACGGTCCTCGAGCGGACCGGAAATGATCAGCGGCGTGCGCGCCTCGTCGACCAGGATGGAGTCGACCTCGTCGACGATCGCGTAATTGTGACCGCGCTGCACCATCTGGGCGCGCTCGTATTTCATGTTGTCGCGCAGATAGTCGAAGCCGAGCTCGTTGTTGGTCGCGTAAGTGACGTCGGACGCGTAAGCGGCGCTGCGCTCCTCGTCGGACAGGCCGTGCACGATGACGCCGACCGAGAGGCCGAGGAACTTGTAGACGCGGCCCATCCATTCGGAGTCGCGGGTGGCGAGATAGTCGTTGACGGTGACGACGTGGACGCCCTTGCCGGCGAGCGCGTTGAGGTAGACCGGCAGCGTCGCCACCAGGGTCTTGCCCTCGCCGGTGCGCATCTCGGCAATGCCGCCATTGTGCAGCACCATGCCGCCGATCAGCTGGACATCGAAGGGACGCATGCCGAGCACGCGGCGCGCCGCCTCGCGGGCGGTGGCAAAGGCTGGCACCAGAAGGTCGTCGAGCGTGGCGCCGTTGGCGATGTCCTGGCGGAATTTCGCGGTGCGGCCGACCAACTCCTCGTCGGAGAGCGCCCGCATCTCGTTTTCCATGGCGTTGATCGCCTCGACACGAGGCCGGGTCGATTTGACCCGACGGTCGTTGGAGGAACCGAAAACCTTACGGGCGAGACCGCCGAGACTGACCATCCAATGGTCCTTTCGATAGAATTCTCAATCTTGAGATAGGCGCCGGCCGGCCCCATCAATTCCACGTGAACGTGGACAAACACAAAAAGCGCCCGGAAAACGGTTCTGGACGCAAAGTCGTTGGACAGATAAGAGGGGGCTCAACTGATGTCAACGCCGCGCTGGCCCTGCCGGGCGCGCCAAATTCCGCCACGATCTGGCTGATCTGGAAGCCACCCCTCCTTACAATCCCCACCGGAGTCACCTTATGTCCTTGTTGTTCCGCCGCGCGTCGCTCGCCAGCCTCGGTCTGGCCTTCGGCCTGTCGGCCCTTTCGCTGTCGCCGCTTATGGCGCAGCAAACCGCTCCCGCTCCGGCGGATGCGGCAGCGCCGGCCGCGGCACCGGTCGATCCGAATACGGTGATCGCCACGGTCAACGGCCAGCCCCTGACCGAGGCCGACCTGGTGCTTGCCGAAGGTGAATTGTCGCAGCAGTTCTCGCAGCTGCCGCCCGAGCAGCGCCGCGCCGCCGCCCTTTCGGCCGCCATCGAAATCCGCGTCATGGCCGCCCAGGCCGTCGCGTCAGGGCTCGACAAGGATCCCGACTTCCAGCGCCGCATGGCCTTCCTGCAGCAGCGCGCGCTGCATGGCGAGATGGTCGAGAAGGGCGTTGTCGACAAGGTCACCGACGCCGAGGTTCGCGCCCGCTACGACCAGGAGATCGCCAACACGCCGCCCACCAACGAGGTGCACGCCCGTCACATCCTCGTGAAGACGAAGGAAGAGGCCGAGGCCATCATCAAGCAGCTCGACGGCGGCGCCGATTTCCAGAAGCTCGCCAACGAGCACACCAGCGATCCCTCGGGCAAGACCAGCGGCGGCGATCTCGGCTGGTTCGGACCCGGCCAGATGGTGCCGGAGTTCGACAAGGCAGCCTTCGCGCTCGAGGTCGGCAAATACACCGAGCAGCCGGTGCAGTCGCAGTTCGGCTGGCATGTCATCAAGCTCGAGGACAAGCGCACCAAGCAGCCGCCGGCCTTCGACGACGTCAAGGACCAGGCCAAGCAGGCGGTCATCCGCGACAAGTATTTCGCGCTGGTCAAGTCGCTGCGTGCCGGCGCCAAGGTCGAGATCCCCGACGCGAAACTGAAGAAGGCGGTCGATACGCTGGAAAGCGCCAAGTAAGCCTGAAAGAATTCTTTGCAAAGGGGCGCGGCAGCCAAGGGTTGCCGCGCCCCTTTTTCGTTGGCCAGCATCGGTCGCCTTTTACCTTCCGGGCGCCGCTATGCCTCGCATCACGTAACCGACTGCCTTGCGTATCGTCGCTTCGTCCTCGTCGAGCCGGTTGGTCAACAGATGCCTCCAGGCGAAGGAGGCGATCAGGTCGGCAACAACAGCCGAATCGATGTCGGCCGGGATTTCGCCTCTTGCCTTTGCGCGTTCGATGATCTGGCCGGTATGGGACCGTCGGCCCAGCGCATAGTCGGCAAGGGCCGCCGCCGCCGTATCATCCGACTGTGCCTCGGCGATCAGCGACCTGAACACGCTGCCCGACGACGTCTCGCGCCAGTGCGAGAACAGGTTCTTCAGGAAGCCGACGAGATCCTCCTCCAGTCGCCCGGTATCGGGAACGTCGACGCGTTTCTGGCGCTGGTAGACTTCGAGCAGCAATGCCGCCTTGCTCGGCCACCAGCGATAGATGGTGGGTTTGCCGGCACGCGCCCGCCGCGCCACCGCCTCGATCGAGAAACCGGCATAGCCGGCCTCGACCAGCACGGCCTCGGCGGCTTCGAGAATGGCATCGGCGCTGTCGGGGTTGCGCCGCGCACCGATCGATCTGCGCGCCGGATCGGCGTCCTCGGTCATTTCTGTCATCCTCGCCAACAAGTTTGCTGGCAGTATAGGTGAGGTCCCGGTGAAACGAAACGGACCGTTTTCAAGCTTCTGGAGGGCGGTGATGGTCGCGCCGGGCAACGAGTCCGCGATAACCAATTCCTTTGGAGCCTTTATCAGCGTGTTGGTTAGCGAAGCCCCCAACGCAAAAACCCGCCTGTGCGGCGGGTCACTGGCGCAATCAGCACCATGGTCGAACATGTAGCATAGCTGCCCTCACGGGTCAAGGAAGAAATTCCTATCGGCATGAATGGGGAGAACTCGCCGATACTGCGTTCGAGTTCACGCTTGCCGAGGTCATTGCCCTCGATCACCTCATAACGCCATAGCTCGCGGCGACGCCAACAGATTTGAAATGCAAGCTTAATCCCGAGTTGGCCCGTCCTGCAAAGCGAAGACAACGCCCTTGCGCCCGCGCGGCGTATCGGGCAAACCGGCCTTCCCTTGCGATTTTTGCCGCCCGAGGTCTGCATGTCCACGACGATTTCGCCGCTTGCGCCGAAGAAGTACCCCAAAATGCCGGCCATCGAGGGGGTGCGCATCGCCACCGCCGAGGCGGGGATAAAGTACAAGAACCGCACCGATCTGCTGACCATGGTCTTCGATGAAGGCACTGCCGTCGCTGGCGTGTTCACGAAATCGAAATGCCCCTCGGCGCCGGTCGATTTCTGCCGGCAGAATCTCGGCGCCGGCAAGGCGCGGGTGCTGGTCGTCAATTCCGGCAACGCCAACGCCTTCACCGGCAAGAAGGGCCGCGAGTCGACCGCACTGACGGGCGAGGCGGCGGCGAAGGCGGCGGGCTGCAAGGCAAGCGAGGTTTTCCTGGCGTCGACCGGCGTCATCGGCGAGCCGCTCGACACCAGCAAGTTCAGCCATCTGCTGGCCGGTCTGGTCAGCAACGGCAAGCCTGACCTGTGGACCGAAGCGGCAAAGGCGATCATGACCACGGATACCTATCCGAAAGTGGCGACAGCGACTGTCAAGCTGGGCGACACCGACGTTACCATAAACGGCATTTCCAAGGGCGCCGGCATGATCGCGCCCGACATGGCAACGATGCTCTCCTTCGTCGCCACCGACGCGCCGATCGCCGCCCCTGTCCTGCAGGATCTGTTGTCGCGCGGCACGGCCAAGACGTTCAACGCGGTCACCGTCGACAGCGACACCTCGACCAGCGACACGTTGCTGATCTTCGCCACGGGCAAGGCCGCCAAGCGTGGCGCGCCTGAGATAACCGACCCTAAGGATGCCCGCCTTGGCGCGTTCCGCCGGGCGCTCGGCAAGGTGCTGAAATCGCTGGCGCTGCAAGTGGTGCGCGACGGCGAGGGTGCCCGCAAGCAGGTCGAAGTCACCGTCACCGGCGCCAAATCGGCGCGCTCGGCCAAGCGCATCGCACTGTCGATCGCCAATTCGCCGCTGGTCAAGACGGCGGTCGCCGGCGAGGACGCCAATTGGGGCCGCGTCGTCATGGCTGTCGGCAAGGCCGGCGAGCCCGCCGATCGCGACCGGCTGTCGATCTGGTTCGGCGACAACAGGCTGGCGCATGAAGGCGAGCGTGATCCCTCCTATTCCGAGCAGGCGACGTCGGCCTATATGAAGCGCGACGATATCCGCATCCGCGCCGATATCGGCATCGGCCGCGGCAAGGCGACGGTGTGGACCTGCGATCTCACCAAGGAATATGTCGCCATCAATGGCGATTATCGGAGCTGATGGTTTTGGGCTCCAGGCATCCGGCAAGCATGCTCGCGATCGTGCGCCGCTACGAGGCGGCCGGCTTTCGCGCCTGGCCGGCAGCCGCCGTCCACTATGACGGCACCTGGGTGGTGCGGCTGACCGCCGGCCATCCGGCCAAGCGGCTGAACTCGGTCAATCCGCTCGATCCCGGTGACATCCAGCACATTGCCGACCGTATCGGCCGGGCCAGCCGCCGTTTCGATGCCTATGGCAGGCCGCTGACGTTCCGCATGTCGCCGCTGTCGGGTCCCGATCTCGCCAGCCATCTCGACAAGGAAGGCTGGAGCCGGTTCGACGAGTCGCTGGTGATGCGGCTGCCGCTGGCCGACGCGCAACTCGACGCCGCCATGGACCAGATTCCGCTGAAGGACATCAGCCGCTTTATCGGCGCCTCGCTCAAGGTCAGCGGTTCGGATGTTTCGCTGCGGCCTGGGCTGTCGGAGATCATCGGTGCCATCCAGCCCGAGGCCGGACTGTTCGCGCTCGAAGATGGAACCGAGCCGCTGGCAACGCTTATCTGCGTGCATGACGGCGATCTGGCCGGCCTGTTCGAGATCGCCACCGACAAGTCGGCGCGCAACAAGGGCCACGGCCGCAACCTGATCCTGTCGGCGCTGAAATGGGCGCGGTTGCGTGGCGCGCGGGAAGCCTGGCTGCAGGTCGAGGCCGGCAATGTGCCGGCGCTGGCGCTCTACCATTCGCTCGGCTTCGACGAAGTCTATCGCTACCACTACCGCCGGCCGCCCGGGCATGAGTGAAGTTGGGCATGATTGATGTGACGATCGCCGGCAAGCGCCTGCTTCTGGTCGCCGCCTGCGCGCTGGTCGATGCCGACGGCCGGGTGCTGCTGGCGCAGCGGCCCGAGGGCAAGCAGCTTGCAGGGCTGTGGGAATTTCCCGGTGGCAAGGTCGAGCCCGGCGAGACGCCCGAACAATGCATCATTCGCGAGCTGAGCGAGGAAATCGGCGTCGAAACCGACATTCCGTGCCTGGCGCCGCTCACCTTCGCCAGCCACTCCTATGAGGACTTCCATCTGCTGATGCCGCTGTTCATCTGCCGGCGCTTTCGCGGCATCGCCCACCCGAGGGAAGGGCAGGCGCTGAAATGGGTGCGGCCAAAGCAGATGCGCGACTACCCGATGCCGCCGGCCGATGCGCCGCTGATCCCGTTCCTCATCGATCTTCTCTGAGGGCGCTCCCGTCCGATTGCCGATCGAGGCGTCGTATCAGCCAGCGTTAATGGAAGATTTATCTCATCGTGAAAAATTGATGCATGGCCGTTCGCGGCCGCGCCGCCGATACGCTGGGGAGCGATAGCATGAGCCTAGACAGGGATTGGGACCCGATCCGGCCCGAACGCGGCTTTCGCGCCGCCGACGCGGGCATGGGGATATTGCGCGTAACGCTGCTGTTCGGTTCGGCCGCTGTGGCGCTGGCGCTGATCGCAACCTCTTTCCTCGACAACCAGACACGCCCGCTGTCTGCTCGCGACGGTCTTGCCGGGCTCGACATGACGGCCACCGGCTCGGTGAGCCATCGCGAAACCTATACGCTGCGCCGCAGTGTGCTGCAGCCGCAGCCCGGTTCGGTCTGCATCATCAGGTCCAATGGCAGAAGCAGCGGCGACTGCTGACATGGTTAAGAGTTTTCGCAAAGGCGGCGGTTTCACCGCCTGTTAAGCCTTTGCCGTTAACCTTTCTTAACAGGTCGGCGGTAAGGTCCGGGCGAGAGGGGTTCAGGCCATGAAAGCAGTGCTGCTGCGTTTTCTGAAAGACGAGACGGGCGCCACGGCCGTCGAATATGGCGTGATCATCGCCGTGCTGTCATTGGCCATAGTCGGCGGTATCGGTCAGGTCCGCGACGGGATCATCTGGCTGTTCAGCGACAACAGCAGCAGGCTTGCGAACGCTTTCACACCTTGATCCGGACTAATTCAAAGAGATAGAGCATGATGTCGTCCGAAAACCGCTTCACACTTTTCGGCATCATGCTCTAGCGCCCGCGGGCAGGATCATTGCCCGTCTGGCGCCTCCAGGATTGCCTTCAGCGAAACCTTGGCCGAACCCGGCTTCAACGGTTTTTGCTGCGATGCATCGGGCGCCCAGCCGGACATCCAGACAATCGAGAAACTTGCCCTCACGCGGCCATCGGGGTCGGAAAACCGCTCTGCGTAGATCTCCGCCGCGCGGGCAAACAGCGCGCGCGAGCCCGGCCTCCGGCTGCGATCGGTGAGCGCACTGGTCTCGCCCATGGCCCGCAGGTCCGCCATCAGGTTAAACAGGCTGTCATAGCGCACCGTCACCGTCTCGACATCGGCGACCGGCAGAGCGAGACCGGCGCGCTGCAGAAGCGCACCGGCCTCGCGCACGTCGGTGAACGGGATGACACGCGGGCTGGCGCCGCCATAAAGCTCGGTCTCCGCCGCAAGCAGGCTTTCGCGCAACTCGAAAAGCGTGCCGGAGCCGGCAAAGGCGCCGAGGAAAAGCCCGTCCGGCCGCAACGCGCGGCGGATCTGGATCAGCATGCCGGGAACGTCGTTCATCGCCTGCAGCGACAGAAGCGAGACCGCCAGATCGAGGCTCTCCGGCTCGAACGGCACGGTTTCGAGCGGTGCGATCAAGCCGGCGCCGCCGTTCAGGAAAGCCGTGTCCGTCTCGACGCGGACAATGTCGGCGACCTTGCCGCTCTCGGCGAGCATTTCGGCTGCCGTCGGCGTCTGGCAAAACAGCACAGCCGCCTTGCCGAACCGGCGCTCGACGGCACCCAGCCGGTCGGCAAGATCCTCGGCGGTGCGGCGCATGAGGAAGTCCGCGCCGTCGGCCGGCTGGGCAAGCGCGCGCCGCTTGTGCGCCAGCCACAGAGAGGTATCCATTATCGGTTGCAACGGGCGGATCCTTGTTTGTCCATGCTCTAAGATAGTGGATATAGTGACGCGCAGGACCAACCACGTGGCCGATCCGATGCCCAAGATCAAGTCCGTCGAGATACGCAGTCTCGCCCGATCGGCTCTCGGCTGGCCGGCTCGCATCCTGTTTCCGCCGGTCTGCGCCGGTTGCCGGCGGCATGTCTCGCAGCCCGGCGTGCTGTGCGGCGCCTGCTGGCCGAAGCTCAGGCTGCTGGAACGACCATGGTGCCCGGTGATGGGCACCCCGTTCACCCACCATATGGGCGAAGGCTTTCTATCCGCCGAGGCCATTGCCGATCCGCCGCCTTTCGAGCGGGCGCGGGCGGCGGTCGCTTATTCCGGCGTCGCCCGCCAGATGGTGCAGGGGCTGAAATACCAGGATCGCACCGATCTCGCGCCATGGATGGCGCGCTGGATGGTGCGCGCCGGTGCCGATCTCATCGCGCAGGCGGATGTGGTGGTGCCGGTGCCTCTGCACTGGCGGCGCTTTTTCAGGCGACGGTTCAATCAGTCGGCGGAACTGGCAAGGGCGGTCTCGGCGCTCAGCGAATTGCCCTTCGCGCCCTCGGCGGTGCGGCGCGTAAAACTCACCCGCCAGCAGGTCGGGCTGGAGCGGGCTGAGCGCGAGGAGAATGTGCGGGCCGCCTTTCGCGTGCCCGCCGAGGCGGAAATCGAGATCGCCGGCCGCCGAGTGCTTTTGATCGACGATGTCTACACCACCGGCGCCACCGTGCGTTCCGCCACCAAGGCGCTGAAAAGAGGAGGTGCGGCCGCCGTCGACGTGCTGACCTTCGCGCGCGTGTTGCCGGGGGACTTCCGGGCGGACGAGTCCACGACTATATAAGTCGGCAACGAACAGCGGAATTTCGTCATGACCGATGTCACCATCTATACCCGCATGATGTGCGGCTATTGCACGGCAGCCAAGCGGCTGCTCGAACGCAAAGGCGTCGCCTTCACCGAACACGATGCCTCCTTCTCGCCGGAGCTGCGCCAGGAGATGATCTCCCGCGCCCACGGCCGCTCGACCTTTCCGCAGATTTTCGTCGGCGATACGCATGTCGGCGGTTGCGACGACCTCCACGAGTTGGAAGCCGAAGGCCGGCTGGACAGGTTGCTCGCCAACGGCGCGACGAATTGAGGAAGATGGCGATGGGTGTTTTCAAGGCCGCTGCAATCCAGATGCGTTCAGGCGAAAGCCCCGAGCGCAACGCGGTCGATCTCGAACGGCTGGTGCGTGAAGCGGCCGGGCAGGGTGCGACCTATATCCAGACGCCGGAAATGACCGGCGCGCTGATCCGCGACAGGCAAGCGCGCGCCGCCTCCTTCACGTCCGAGGACAAGGACATCATCGTCGCGACCGCGCGCGGACTGGCCGAGGAGCTCGGCGTCTTCCTGCATATCGGCTCGACCGCCATCCTGCGCGCCGACGGCAAGCTCGCCAACCGGGCGCTGCTGTTCGGCCCGGATGGCGCCACGCTCGCCACCTACGACAAGATCCATATGTTCGACGTCGATCTCGACAATGGCGAGAGCTGGCGCGAATCCGCCGCCTACGAGCCGGGCACCGAGGCCGTCGTCACCGAGATCGACGGCGCGAAACTGGGTTTCGCGGTCTGCTACGATTTGCGCTTTCCGCAATTGTTCCGCGCCGAGGCACTGGCTGGCGCCGACCTGCTTTCCGTGCCTGCCGCCTTCACCCGCCAGACGGGCGAGGCGCACTGGCATGTGCTGCTCAGGGCGCGCGCCATCGAGAACGGCGCCTATGTCGTTGCCGCCGCGCAAGGCGGCCTGCATGAAGACGGCCGCGAGACCTACGGTCATTCGCTGATCGTCGATCCGTGGGGCCGTATCATCGCGGAAGCCGCGCATGACGAGCCGGCGGTGATCGTCGCGGAGATCGACCCGGCGCAGTCGCTTGCCGCGCGCAAGAAGATCCCCAATTTGAAAAATGCGCGGGATTTTGCTGTCAATGCCGGCCTGGGCGAGGCGCCGCGTCTCAGGGGAGCGGCCTCTTGATCCGTTTTGCCCTGATCTGCGAGCATGAGCACGAATTCGAAGGCTGGTTTCGCAGCAACGACGATTTCGACACCCAGAAGAAGCGCGGCTTTGTCGATTGCCCGACCTGCGGCTCGCACAAGGTGCGGAAAGCGCTGATGGCGCCGGCCGTCTCCACGGCGCGCAAGCAGGAAACGATCGCGCTCGCCATGGGCGAGGCGCAGAAGCAGGCTTTGGCGCAGCTGAAGGCGATGGCCGAGAAGGTGCGCGAGAATGCCGACTATGTCGGTGACAAATTCGCCGAGGAAGCCCGAAAAATCCATTTCGGCGAAAGCGACGCGCGCGGCATCTATGGCGAGGCGACGCTGGACGAGGCCAAGAGCCTGGCCGAGGACGGCGTCGAGTTCATGCCGATTCCGGTGTTCCCGGATGATCGAAATTGACCGGCTAGCTCACGCTGCCGATCAATTTCTCAAGCAGCCGAGAGAGCGTTTCCTTTTCTGCATGTGTCAGGCTCGCTAGAATCTCGTGCTCGTTGGCAACGTGGGCGGTAACTGCCTCGTCGATCAAAGCGAGACCCTTTTCGGTCAACCGCACGACAATGCCGCGCCGATCGTTGGGATGTGGTCCGCGCAGGATCAATCCGGACGTTTCGAGCCGGTCGAGCCGGTTGGTCATGGCGCCGGACGTCACCATCGTCGCTTCATAGAGGGCGGTCGGCGTCAGCGCGTAAGGTGATCCCGAGCGGCGCAGCGTCGCCAGCACATCGAATTCCCCGGACTGCAGTCCGTAACGGGCAAACAACGGCGCCAGCCGCTCGCGGGCGATCAGCGAGGAGGCCTCGTTCAGCCGCCCGAGCACGGCCATCGGCGAGACGTCCAGATCGGGCCGCTCCCGCTTCCATTGCTCGATCGCTCTTGCCGCCCTGTCCAACAGTCTCACCATCATATATCTTGACGTTAAGAATCTTTCCATTATCTTACCGCAAGATGCAATGCTGGCCAAGGGCCGCTCGCGACAGGGTTCGATTATGAAATTTCTTTGGGATTCGGCGCTCGGCCTGCTGGTCGTCACCGGCGGCCTGCTCGGCCTGACGCTGCCCTTCGGCAAGCTCGCCACGGCGGCCGGCGTTCCGGCCATGGTCTGGGCTTTCGTCATCTCACTTGGCGCCGGCGGCGTGCTGTTGTGCTCCTTGCTGCTGCGCGGCCAGCGTGTCCAACTCACCGCGCACAAATTGCGCTATTTCTTCGTCACCGCCGCAGTGTCCTATGCCGTGCCCAATCTCCTGATGTTCTCGGCCATCCCGCATCTTGGCGCCGGCTACACCGGCATCATGTTCACGCTGTCGCCGGTCATCACGCTGGTGTTCTCGATCCTGCTGCGTGTCCGGCGCCCGAACGTGCTGGGAATTGTCGGCATTGCCGTCGGCTTTGTCGGCGCCATCATGGTGGCGGTGACGCGCGGCGAGGCCGGCGAGCCGGCCGATTTGTTCTGGGTGGTGATGGGGCTGCTCATCCCGGTCAGCCTTGCCGCCGGCAACATCTACCGCACGGTCGACTGGCCGGAAGGCACTGGCCCGATCGAGCTTGCCGTCGGCAGCCATCTGGCATCGGCGGCGATACTGCTGGTCGGAATTCTCGCTCTGTTCGGCGTCACGGCCTTCGCTCCCCTGAGCGGCGTGCCGATGGTGGTCGTCGCGCAGGCTGCGTCGGCGTCGGCGATGTTCGCCTTCTTCTTCCGGCTGCAGGCGGTCGGCGGTCCGGTCTATCTCAGCCAGATCGGCTACGTGGCGGCGGCCGTCGGCTTGTTTGCCGGCACGATCTTTCTGGGCGAGCACTATCAGCTGCTGACCTGGGCGGGCGCGGTCATCATCACCGCCGGCGTTTTCATCACCACCAGTGCACAAAATCAGATCAGCACGAAGGCGCAACGCCAGGCGGCGTGAGCGCCTTCGCGCCTCAGCCGGCGCCGGTTTCGTTGTCTTCGCCACCGGTGTCGGCCGAGCCGCCCAAGGTGATCTACTGGCGCGGCGGCTATCGGCCGCTCGATTCTGAATAGGGTCAGACCGAACTTTTTTCCGCCAGCACCATGTAGTTGACGTCCATGTCCTTCGAGCGCGCCCAACGGTCGGCGAGCGGATTGTAGGTGACTCCGGTGCGGTCGATGACGGTGAGGCCAGCCCTGCCAAGTGCCTTCTCAAGCTCTTCCGGGCGCACCAGCTTGCCGAACTGGTGGGTGCCGCGCGGCAGCCAGCGCAGCACGTATTCGGCGCCGATGATGGCCAGACCGAGCGCCTTCAGAGTGCGGTTGATGGTGGCCACGAACATGATGCCGCCCGGCCGG
The DNA here is from genome assembly GCF_040318045.1 of Mesorhizobium sp. M1338. Taxonomy (NCBI): domain Bacteria; kingdom Pseudomonadati; phylum Pseudomonadota; class Alphaproteobacteria; order Hyphomicrobiales; family Phyllobacteriaceae; genus Mesorhizobium; species Mesorhizobium sp. M1338. The sequence goes on from NZ_JAMYLL010000012.1 coordinate 70,016, forward strand.
ACCATCTCGCCGCATTTGGCGACGAACAGGTCGATGTCGGCGACATGCTCGACCACTTCCATGTTGAGGATGACGTCGAATTTCTCACCGGCGTCGGCAAGGTCCTCGGCCGTCGTGGCGCGGTAGTCGACGCTGACATTGCCCTCGGCCGCGTGCAGCTTCGCCACTTCGATGTTTGTTTCGGAGGCATCCGCGCCCACCACCTCGGCGCCAAGACGCGCCATCGGCTCGCACAACAGGCCGCCGCCGCAGCCGATGTCGAGGATGCGCAGGCCCTCGAATGGTCTTGCAGCGCGCGGATCGCGGCCAAAGCGCGTCGCTATCTGGTCGCGGATATAGGACAGCCGGACCGGATTGAATTTGTGCAGCGGACGGAACTTGCCGTTCGGGTTCCACCATTCGGCGGCAAGAGCGGAAAAGCGTTCCACTTCTCCGGCATCGATCGTCGATCGTCGGGGCTCTGGCATCGGTTGGTCTCCTCGACACTACAGCGCCGCGCGTCCTTTTGGATGCGCAAAGGACGCTGTAGCACTTTAGATTCTGCGCATGATCCTTTTCGAAATCGACTCCGATTTCGGGTCATGCGCTAGGAAGTCGGGCGTGACACCGCGAATGTCAAGGCAGCATTTTTCGATGCGGCCAAAGCAACAGGTTCAGTCAGGACATGTCACCTGTCGGGAACCTCATCGAAACACAATTGGCCCGCCGGGCGCATCGAAGCTGTTGGCGATCCGCCGGTTCGACCTCGGCATCGGCGAGGCGACGCCCGCCCCGGCCGCCTACCTGACCTTCCCCGAGATCAAGCTGGTGCGCCTCGAACAGAGTTACCGCCGTCTCGATGAGGCTCGCTACGCCTATGCCGCGCCCATGTTCGGCTATGACAAGGTCCTCGAGGTTTCGCCGCGCGGGTTCGTAGTCGATTATCCCGGCCTGTGGACAAGCTCGGCTGCGTCAGGCTGAAGCGACCAGGATCATTTCCGATACGGCCTAATTCGTGTCCAGCACGTCGCGCAGTTTCGCCGCCAACTGTTCGATGGTGAAGGGCTTGGCCAGGAAGTGCACGTCATGGTCGAGCACACCATTGTGGACCACGGCGTTCCTGGTGAAGCCGGTGGTGAAGATGACCTTGAGCCGCGGCATGCGCGCGACCGCTTCTTCCGCCAGCTTGCGGCCGTTCATGACCGGCATGACGATATCGGTGAACAGAAGTGCGATGCCGGGGTTTTCCGCCAGCTTCTGCAACGCCTCCTGGCCACTTGCGGCATGGATGACGGTGTAGCCGAGTTCGCGCAAGGCATCCGTGGTGGAGGCCCGCACGCGGGCATCGTCCTCGACGACAAGGATCGTTTCGGTGATCGGAGCCGCGGGATTCTCGCCGCGCCCGCTCGGCACGACAGGCTCCTCCGGGTCGAAGAATCGCGGCAAGTAGATCTTGACCGTCGTGCCTTCGCCGGGTTCGGAATAGATCTTGACGTGGCCACCCGACTGTTTGACGAAGCCGAACACCTGGCTCAGTCCCAGGCCGGTTCCCTTGTTGACCGGTTTGGTGGTGAAAAAGGGCTCGAAGGCCTTGGCTATGATTTCGGGGGCCATGCCCGAACCGGTGTCGCTGACGGCGATCATCACATACTGGCCCGCCTCGACATCGGCATGGGTGGCGGCGTAGCTGTCGTCGAGATGGCTGTTGGCGGTCTCGATGGTCAGCCTGCCGCCATCGCCCATGGCGTCACGCGCGTTGACGGCGAGGTTGAGAATGGCGTTCTCGATCTGACTCGGGTCGGCATGGATCTTCCATAAGCCGCCCGCCAGCACGGTTTCGATGCGGATGGTTTCGCCGAGCGCCCGCCGGATCAGGTCCGACATTCCGGTCAGCAGACGGTTGGCGTCGACGATCTGCGGCGCCAGCGGCTGCTGGCGCGAGAAGGCGAGAAGCCGGGCCGTCAGATTGGCGGCACGGTTTGCCGCGTCGACCGCCGCTTCGATGAATTTTTCGATGTCGTGTTCGCCGCGCCCGAGCTTGCGCTGGGCGAGGTTCATGGCACTGATGATCACAGCCAGCATGTTGTTGAAATCGTGGGCGATACCGCCGGTCAGCTGGCCGACCGCTTCCATCTTCTGCATCTGGCGTATCTGGGATTCGGCCTTTTCGCGCGTCTGGATCTCATGGCCGAGCGCGATGTTATTGCGCATCAGTTCTTCCTGGGCGAGGACCACCTCGCGGAAGCGGCGGCGCGATTGCCTGATCGTGTAGGCGCCAAGCAGGAAGATCGCCAGCAGCGCCGCCAATGAAACGATGCGCAGCCAGGCTTCGACCTGGTCGGTACGGCTGTCGCGCGCGGCGACGGCGGCGGCGCCGATGCGTCGGATCGTATCCATGCTGGTCCGGATTTCGTTCATGACGGCCTTGCCCTGGCCGCTGCGGACCAGATCCAGCGCCTTCGTCGCATTGCCCTGGTCGTACAGCGCAATCGTCTCGGCCAGTTCAGCCTGCTTTTGCGAAAGCGCGTCCTTGATATGGTTGATCTGCTGGACGACCTGGTCGTCCGGGGCCGTCATGCTGTCGATGCGTGCAAGTTGCCCCGGAATTGCGCCGACAGCCCGCCGATAGGGTTCGAGATAGGATTTCTCGCCGGTCAGCAGATAGCCGCGCTGGCCGCCCTCCGCGTCTTGCGCCAGCGAAAGCAGGCCGGAAAGCAGTTCCTGATACTCGCTTGCCTCTCGCGCGGCGGCGCGATTGGCCCTTTGGCCCTCGACCAGCATGGCGCGGCTGCCGACGATCAGCGCCAACACCGCGAAGCCAGTGAAGAGCGGGAGCGATTGCCATCGCATGGCGCGTCGAAGACGAGCAATCATTTGCCAGACCGAGCCAACAGGAATTCCCCCAAAGGGCAGTATTTCGTAAGCGGCGCGGCGGCGGAACGCAATATGCCAACCTTCTTGAAGCCGGCAATCCGCCGCCAGCCTTGCGAAACCTTCGTCATTTGGCTAAGGAGGCGCGCATTCAGCGGCCGGCGTCAGCCGGTCTTCCGCTTTTCGGGATTCCGCTTTTGGGCTGGGGTCCGGTTTCAGTCAAAGGCATTTCGCTTCCATGGCGCGCATCGTGATGAAATTCGGCGGAACCTCCGTCGCAGACATCGCCCGCATCCGCAATGTGGCGCGTCACGTCAAACGCGAGGTCGACGCCGGCCATCAGGTGGCGGTGGTCGTCTCGGCGATGGCCGGCAAGACCAATGAACTGGTCGGCTGGACGCGCGAGGCCTCGCCGATGCACGACGCACGCGAATATGACGCGGTCGTCGCGTCCGGCGAACAGGTCACGGCCGGCCTTCTGGCAATCACCTTGCAGAACATGGGCGTGCATGCACGCTCCTGGCAGGGCTGGCAGATCCCGATCAAGACCGACAATGCGCATGGCGCGGCGCGCATCCTCGATATCGACGGCGCGTTCCTGATCAAGCGCTTCGGCGAGGGCCAGGTGGCGGTGATCGCCGGATTCCAGGGCATTGGCCCGGACAATCGCATCGCCACGCTAGGCCGCGGCGGCTCCGATACCAGCGCGGTTGCCATCGCGGCGGCGGTCAAGGCCGATCGCTGCGACATCTACACCGACGTCGACGGGGTCTACACCACCGATCCGCGCATCGAGCCCAAGGCGCGGCGTCTGGCCAAGATATCGTTCGAGGAAATGCTTGAAATGGCCTCGCTCGGTGCCAAGGTTCTGCAGGTGCGTTCGGTCGAGCTTGCCATGGTGCACAGGGTGCGTACCTTCGTGCGGTCGTCCTTCGACGATCCCGACGCGCCCGGAATGGGGGATTTGCTCAATCCGCCCGGAACGCTCATTTGCGACGAGGAAGAGATCGTGGAACAGCAGGTCGTCACCGGAATTGCCTATGCCAAGGACGAAGCGCAGATTTCGCTGCGCCGGGTCGGCGACCGGCCGGGCGTTGCCGCCGGCATCTTCGGACCGCTGGCCGAGGCCAACATCAATGTCGATATGATCGTCCAGAACATTTCCGAGGACGGAAAGTCTACCGACATGACATTCACCGTGCCGTCGGGCGATGTCGACAAGGCGCTGGCCGTGCTTGAGCGGCTGAAAGCCGAGATCGGCTACGATGTCGTGCAGTCGGAGGCGGGCATGTCGAAGGTTTCGGTTATCGGCATCGGCATGAGGAGCCATGCCGGCGTCGCCGCCACCGCTTTCAAGGCGCTGGCAGACAAGTCGATCAACATCCGTGCCATCACGACTTCGGAGATCAAGATTTCGATCCTGATCGACGGTCCGTACACCGAACTTGCGGTTCGTACTTTGCATTCCGTCTACGGTCTGGATAAGCAGTAGCGAGAACGATTTGAGTTGTTGCGTGTGCGCCGGTCGCGGTGGAAACTGCGTCGGGCAGAATGCCCATTGGAGAACAAGCCGCGATGCGTGATCAGGCCAGTGGCCCGCGCGTTTTGCTGAAACGGCTCCGCGAGCTCATGCAAGAGCCGCTGGAGCCGCAGGAGCGGCTTGACCGGATCGTGCGCGACATCGCCTCCAATATGGTCGCCGAAGTCTGCTCGCTCTATGTGCTGCGCTCCGATTCGGTGCTCGAACTCTACGCCACCGAGGGTTTGAACCCGAACGCCGTCCATCTGGCGCAGTTGCGATTGGGGCAAGGCCTGGTCGGCACGATCGCGGCCAGTGCGCGGCCGCTCAACCTTTCCAATGCGCAGGAACACCCGGCATTTGCCTACCTGCCGGAGACCGGGGAAGAGATCTACAATTCCTTCCTCGGCGTGCCGGTGCTGCGGGCAGGGCGCACGCTGGGCGTGCTGGTGGTGCAGAACAAGACCATGCGCCATTACCGCGACGACGAGGTCGAGGCGCTGGAAACGACGGCGATGGTGATCGCCGAGATGATCGCCACCGGCGATCTGGCGCGGCTGACCAGGCCAGGCCTCGAACTTGATCTGCGCCGCCCGGTCAGCTTCACTGGCCTGTCCTTCAATGAAGGCGTCGGGCTTGGCCATGTCGTGCTGCACGAGCCGCGCATCGTCGTCACCAATTTGTTCAACGAGGACAGCGAGGAAGAGGTCCGCCGGCTCGAAACCTCGCTCGGCTCGCTAAGGCTCTCCATCGACGACATGCTGGAACGCCGCGACGTCGCCTTCGAGGGAGAGCATCGCCAGGTTCTGGAAGCCTATCGCATGTTCGCCAACGATCGCGGCTGGGTGCGCCGGCTGGAGGAGGCGATCCGCAACGGCCTGACCGCCGAGGCTGCCGTGGAAAAGGTGCAGAGCGACATGCGCGCCCGCATGCTGCACATGACCGATCCGTATCTGCGCGAACGGATGAGTGATTTCGACGACCTCGCCAACCGGCTGCTGCGCCAGTTGATGGGGCGTGGGCCGGAGGATGTCGCCGCATCGCTGCCGAAGGACGCCATTATCGTCGCCCGCTCCATGGGAGCCGCCGAACTGCTCGACTATCCCAGGGACAAGATGCGCGGGCTGGTGCTCGAGGACGGTGCCGCGACCAGCCACGTCGTCATCGTTGCGCGCGCCATGGGCATCCCTGTCGCCGGCCAGATGAAGGGCGCCGTTTCCATGGCGGAAAACGGCGATGCCATCATCGTCGATGGCGAAGAGGGCGTGATCCATTTGCGGCCGCAGGCCGATCTCGAAGCCGCCTATGCCGAAAAGGTGCGGTTCCGGGCGCGCCGGCAAGAGGTCTATCGCGAGCTGCGCAAGAAGCCGTCGACGACCAGGGACGGTGTCCAGGTCGATCTTTTGATGAATGCCGGCCTTGCCGTCGACCTGCCGCAGCTCGTCGAATCGGGTGCGGCCGGCATCGGCCTGTTTCGCACCGAGCTGCAGTTCATGGTCGCCTCGACATTTCCCCGGGCCGAGGCCCAGGAAAAACTCTACCGAGACGTGCTGGAGGCGGCGCGCGGCAAGCCCGTCACCTTCCGCACCATCGATATCGGCGGCGACAAGGTGCTGCCCTACTTCAAGGGCTCCATCCAGGAAGAGAATCCGGCGCTTGGCTGGCGGGCGATCCGCCTGACGCTTGACCGGCCGGGGCTGCTGCGCACCCAGATCCGCGCCTTGCTCAAAGCCAGCGGCGGGCGTGAGCTCAAGCTGATGCTGCCGATGGTGACCGAGCTTGGCGAGATCGCCCAGGCACGCGAGATCATCGACCGCGAAGTGCGGCATTTGTCACGCTTTGCCCATCATTTGCCGACCAGCCTGAAGCTCGGGGCGATGCTGGAAGTGCCGTCGCTCTTGTTCCAGCTCGACGAATTGATGAAAGCGGTCGATTTCGTCTCGGTCGGTTCGAACGACCTGTTCCAGTTCGTCATGGCTGTCGACCGCGGCAACACGCAACTGGCCAACCGCTTCGACACGCTGTCGGCGCCGTTCCTGCGCGTCCTGAAGCAGATCGCCGATGCCGGTGTCCGCAACCACACGCCGGTAACCCTGTGCGGCGAACTCGCCGGAAAACCTATCTCGGCGATGGCGCTGATCGGCCTCGGCTTCCGCTCGATCTCGATGTCGCCGGCCTCGATCGGCCCGGTCAAGGCGATGCTGACGGAACTGCCGCTGGATGAGTTGGAGGCATTCTTCGACGACAATCTGATGGCGCCGGCGCAGGGTTTGCCGATGCGGGCGCTGCTGCAGGCCTTTGCCGACGACCGTTCGATTCCATTGTAGCAGCCTCATCATGGTCAACCTGCCCCGCGATCGTATGGATCAAGTCGTCAAGCGTTTCGAGATGCTCGAAGCGCAGATGTCGGCTGGCCCGGCGCCGGATGCCTATGTGCGGATGGCGTCCGAATATGCTGAAATCCAGGACATGGTGGCCAAAGTCAGGGCACTGCGCTTGGCCGAGCATGAGCAGGCCGACCTCGAAGCCATGCTTGCCGACAAGGGCACCGATGCCGAGATGCGGGCGCTCGCCGAGGCCGACCTGCCGGAGGTCGAGGAACGCATCGAGGCGCTGCAGAAGGACATCCAGATCCTGCTGTTGCCCAAGGATGCCGCCGACGACAAGAACGCCATTCTCGAAATCCGCGCCGGCACAGGCGGCGATGAGGCGGCGCTTTTCGCCGGCGACCTGTTTCGCATGTATGAGCGCTACGCGGCCGAACGCGGCTGGCGTTTCGAGACGGCCTCGGCCAGCGACGGCGACGCCGGCGGCTACAAGGAAATCATCGCCACGGTGTCGGGCAAGGGCGTCTTTGCGCATCTGAAATTCGAATCCGGCGTGCACCGCGTGCAGCGCGTGCCGGCGACCGAGGCGAGCGGGCGCATCCACACGTCGGCCGCCACCGTCGCCGTGCTGCCGGAAGCCGAGGAGGTCGACATAGATATCAGGCCCGAAGACATCCGCATCGACACGATGCGCGCCTCGGGTTCGGGCGGCCAGCACGTCAACACCACCGATTCGGCTGTGCGCATCACTCATTTGCCGACTGGCATCATGGTGGTGCAGGCGGAGAAGTCGCAGCATCAGAACCGGGCGAAGGCCATGCAGATCCTGCGCGCCCGCCTCTATGACCTCGAGCGTGGCAAGGCCGACGAGGAGCGCTCCGAATCACGCAAGTCGCAGGTTGGCTCCGGCGACCGCTCCGAGCGCATCCGCACCTACAATTTCCCTCAAGGCCGCGTCACCGACCACCGCATCAACCTGACGCTCTACAAGCTCGACCGGGTGATGATGGGCGAGCTCGACGAGATCATCAACGCGCTGATCGCCGATCACCAGTCGAAGCTGCTTGCCGACATCGGTATCGATGGCTGATCAACTGCCCGAGACGCTCGGGCCGCTGCTGCGGGAAGCGCAGGCTCGGCTTGCCGCTGCCGCTACCGATGATCCGGCGCTCGATGCGCGGCTGATCGTCGAGCATTTTTCCGGCACCACGCGTACGCAAGCCATCGCGGACCCCGAACGCAAGGTCGACGCTGGCGTCGTTGCCCAAATCGATGCCGCCTTAAGGCGCCGGGCCGGCGGCGAGCCGGTGCATCGCATCCTAGGCTATCGCGAATTCTATGGTTTGCGCCTGTCGCTGTCGCCGGAAACGCTGGAGCCGCGGCCGGATACCGAAACGCTGGTCGACGCGATGCTGCCTTTCGTCAAGGCAATTGCGGTCCGGGATGGCGCATGCCGCATCCTCGATCTAGGCACCGGTACCGGCGCCATCGCGCTGGCGCTGCTCAGCGCCGTGCCGGCCGCGATCGCCACCGGTGTCGATCTGTCCGCGGGCGCGCTGGCGACGGCGACCCGCAATGCCGGGCAACTGGGCCTTGCAGGGCGGTTCACAGCGCTCCAGTCGGACTGGTTCGAAAAAGTTTCGGGCCGGTACCATGTAATTGCCGCAAACCCTCCCTATATACCCTCCGAAGACATTGGAAATCTGCAGGACGAAGTCCGCAATTTCGACCCGCGCCTTGCCTTGGATGGCGGCGCGGACGGTCTGAACCCCTATAGGATCATCGCCGCGGAGGCGGCGAGATTTTTGGAAACTGAAGGCAGGATTGCGGTCGAGATCGGCCACACGCAGCGCGACCAAGTCTCGGAGATATTCACTGCTGCCGGCTACGTGCCGGGCGGTGCTTTTCGGGATTTTGGCGGAAACGACAGGGTTCTTGTCTTTGAAAGGATAAAGCCTTGACGCAGTGCAAAAAGCGCTTGGCAATGCCGGGGAATGCGGCTAGGGTCGCCTTAACCGGATGAGACGAAGCAGGCAGTGCTCTTAGCGATTCGGTTTTCCTTGGAAATAGCTGCCTTCTTGCGCAACCGATGCCCAAGCTTCGTGCGGGAATCGTCCGGCAAGTGATGTAACCGGAACAGGATGGCACGTGGCGCCAACGCAATTGATGCGGGCGAACGCCGGTGAAGAGACGAAGCGGCTGGCTGCATGAGCGCCTCCGTTCGTGAAGAGTTTTCGAAAATTTCAAGATGACAATGAAGAGAGTTTGATGAGGCCACAACAGCAGAACAGGCGCATGCGCGGTCGCAACAACAGTGGCGGCGGCGGTAGCAACAATAACAACAATAACAACAACAACCGCAAGGGGCCGAACCCCCTGACGCGCAACTACGAGAGCAATGGCCCGGACGTCAAGATCCGCGGTTCGGCTCAGCAGATCGCCGAAAAATACGCCACCCTTGCCCGCGACGCGCAAAGCTCCGGCGATCGGGTCATGGCGGAGAATTATCTCCAGCACGCCGAACACTACAATCGCATCATCGCGGCCGCGCAGGCGCAGATGCCGATCCAGAACACGCAGCAGAATCGCGATGATTTCGATGATGACGGCGACGAGGATCGCGACGATTTCGACAATACCGGCAACAACAACACTGTTTCCGACGCCCAGGTGCCGGTGATCAACCATGGCGCCGGCCCGCAGCCGGTCATCGAAGGCATGCCGGCCGAGGTTGCGCTCAACCGGGAAGGTGGCCGCGACAATAGCGGGCGCAACAATGGTGGCCGCGACAACAATGGTGGACGCCATCGCGATCGTCGCCCCAATGGCGGTTACGGCCAGAGCGGCCAGCGCGACTATTCATCGTCCGCCGAGCAAGGTGGTCAGCCCCAGAGCAACGAGCCCGCAATTCAGGGCGAAGCCGCTTCGCCGACCGAGTCCGTTGCGGCGGCCGAACCTGCTCCGTTGTTCGAGAACCTTTCGCCAGCGGGCCTTGCCGCCCGGGCCGAGCTCAATGAGGCGGCCGCCGAAAGCGGTGCTGCCCGTCGCCCGAGGCGTCCGCGCCGTCCGCGCGTCAACGCCAATCAGGTCGAGGGCGGTGGCGACAATGCCGAAGCTGGCGAGGTGGCTGCGGCCCCGGCCGACGGCGGCAACGCTGAACCGGCCATTGTCGACATCGACAACTGATCAAACGACATTTCAAACACTTTGAGCGGCGGGGAGAAATCCCCGCCGTTTTTGTTTTGTGCCGCGATGGAATATTATGCGTTGACCGACATCAAGGCGCCTTGAGACAGCATGGCCTATGCACCATATCTCGGCTGAACAGGATCCGGCTCGAATGGGCGGATTCGTCACCGCAATCTGATCCGGTGCCGCAAAGCGGGCCGGTGATGGAAGGAGACAGATATGAATCTTGAGAAATACTCCGAGCGCGTGCGAGGCTTCATCCAGTCCGCGCAGACCATGGCGCTCTCCCGTAACCACCAGCAGTTCACGCCTGAACACATCCTGAAAGTGCTCGTCGACGATGACGAGGGCCTAGCCGCATCGCTGATCGAGCGCGCCGGCGGCAACGTCCGCGACGTCAAGCTTGGCGTCGAGACGGCGCTTGAGGCGATGCCCAAGGTCGAGGGCGGCAATGGCCAGCTCTATCTGGCGCAGCCGCTGGCAAAAGTGTTCTCGACCGCCGAGGAACTGGCCAAGAAGGCCGGCGACAGTTTTGTCACCGTCGAGCGGCTGCTGCAGGCGCTCGCCATGGAGAAATCGGCCAAGACCGCCAACATCCTGGCCAAGGCCGGTGTCACCGCGCAGGCGCTCAACCAGGTCATCAACGACGTCCGCAAGGGCCGCACCGCCGATTCAGCGAGTGCCGAACAGGGCTACGACGCGCTGAAGAAATATGCGCGCGATCTGACCGCGGATGGGCGTGCCGGCAAGCTCGATCCGGTGATTGGCCGTGACGACGAGATCCGACGCACCATTCAGGTGCTGTCGCGCCGCACCAAGAACAATCCGGTGCTGATCGGTGAACCGGGCGTCGGCAAGACGGCGATCGCCGAGGGTCTGGCGCTGCGCATCGTCAATGGCGACGTGCCGGAATCGCTGAAGGACAAACAATTGATGGCGCTCGACATGGGCGCGCTGATTGCCGGCGCCAAATACCGCGGCGAGTTCGAGGAGCGGCTGAAGGCCGTGCTCTCCGAAGTCACCTCGGCCAGCGGCAACATCATCCTGTTCATCGACGAGATGCACACGCTGGTCGGCGCCGGCAAGGCGGACGGCGCCATGGATGCGTCGAACCTGTTGAAGCCCGCGCTTGCGCGCGGTGAATTACACTGTGTCGGCGCCACCACGCTCGACGAGTACCGCAAGCATGTCGAGAAAGATGCAGCCCTTGCCCGCCGCTTCCAGCCGGTGTTCGTCGATGAGCCGACGGTGGAAGACACCGTATCGATCCTGCGCGGCCTGAAGGAAAAATACGAGCAGCACCACAAGGTGCGTATCTCGGATTCGGCGCTGGTGGCGGCGGCGACGCTGTCCAACCGCTATATCGCCGACCGGTTCCTGCCGGACAAGGCGATCGACCTCGTCGACGAAGCCGCTTCGCGACTGCGTATGCAGGTCGATTCCAAGCCCGAAGCACTGGATGAGATCGATCGCCGCATCATGCAGCTCAAGATCGAGCGCGAAGCGCTGAAGGTCGAGACGGACGATGCCTCGAAGGACCGGCTCGCCCGCCTGGAAAAGGAACTCGTCGGCCTCGAGGAGGAATCGGCCGAGATCACCGCCAAGTGGCAGGCCGAGAAGCAGAAGCTCGGGCTCGCCGCCGACCTCAAGAAGCAGCTCGACGAGGCGCGCAACGACCTTGCCATCGCCCAGCGCAAGGGTGAGTTCCAGCGCGCCGGCGAGCTTGCCTATGGCAAGATCCCGGAACTGGAAAAGAAGCTGAAGGAGGCCGAGGCCCAGGACGGCAAGGTCGGCATGGTCGAAGAGGTGGTCACTCCCGACCACGTGGCCCATATCGTCTCGCGCTGGACCGGCATTCCGGTCGACAAGATGCTGCAGGGCGAGCGCGACAAGCTGCTGCGCATGGAAGACGAGATCGGCAAGCGCGTCGTCGGCCAGGGCGAAGCGGTGCAGTCCGTCTCGAAAGCCGTGCGTCGGGCGCGTGCGGGCCTGCAGGATCCGAACCGGCCGATCGGCTCGTTCATGTTCCTCGGGCCGACAGGCGTCGGCAAGACCGAACTGACCAAGGCGCTGGCGAGCTTCCTGTTCGACGACGAGAGCGCCATGGTGCGCATCGACATGTCGGAGTTCATGGAGAAGCACTCGGTTGCCCGGCTGATCGGCGCGCCTCCCGGCTATGTCGGCTATGAGGAAGGCGGCGCGCTGACCGAAGCGGTGCGGCGGCGGCCCTATCAGGTCGTGCTGTTCGACGAGATCGAAAAGGCGCATCCCGATGTCTTCAACGTGCTGTTGCAGGTGCTCGACGACGGCCGCCTGACCGATGGCCAGGGCCGCACGGTCGACTTCCGCAACACGCTGATCATCATGACCTCGAACCTCGGTGCTGAATATCTCGTCAATCTCGGCGAGGACCAGGATGTCGACGCCGTGCGAGACGAGGTGATGGGCGTGGTGAGGGCATCGTTCCGGCCGGAATTCCTCAACCGCGTCGACGAGGTGATCCTGTTCCACCGGCTGCGCCGGCAGGATATGGGCCGCATCGTCGAGATCCAGCTCAAGCGGCTGGAGAGCCTGCTTGTCGACCGCAAGATCACGCTTTCGCTGGATCAGGAGGCGATCGACTGGCTGGCGGCCAAGGGTTACGACCCGGCCTACGGCGCGCGGCCGCTGAAGCGAGTGATGCAGAAGGAGTTGCAGGATCCCCTGGCGGAGAAGATACTGCTTGGCGACATTCTTGACGGCTCGACAGTCAAGGCGACAGCCGGTTCCGACCGGCTGAACTTCCGATCGAAGCCGACGATCGTCGCGGCGGAAGCGGCGGCCTGATCCAACGCCGCGCGTCCATTCTGGACGCGCGGCGTTTTCATACGAAAAACGAGAGCACTGATGACGCTGGACGACTACAACAGCTTCTGCGCCTCGCTGCCCTCGACGACCCATGTCGTCCAATGGGGCGGTGCCCATGTCTGGAAGGTCGGAGCCAAGGTCTTTGCGATCGGCGGCTGGGGCCAGGGCGACCAACTTTTCGTGACCTTCAAATGCTCCGATATCGCCTATGATGTGCTCAAGGAGCAGCCGGGTCTGCGGCCCGCGCCCTATCTTGCCTCGCGCGGCATGACATGGATCCAGCGTCGGACAAGCCAGAGCATGGATGATAGTGCGCTGAAGGACTATCTGCGCGAGAGCCATCGCCTTGTCGCCCTGAAGCTGACCAAGCAGGTGCGCAAGGAATTGGGACTTGCCGCAAGCTAGATAATATTCGCCGATGCGCCGGAAACCGCCATCTTCATGCCCGGTTCATGTTGGAACCATATGGTGACTAACTGGTTTGCTGGCGAAGGGGTTCGCCTTACAGGGACACTGCCGGGCGGCGGCAATTACGGACCGGAGAGCTTCGCCACCATGCTGCGCACGATCTTCACCCTCTCGGTACTTGCCGGCGGGTTTTTGTCTTCCAATGCCCTTGCCGCGCCGACGCAGGACAGCGCACCAACGATTGTCCGTGCCGCCAATAACGGTGGCGTCCTGCTCGCGCAGGACGGCAATGTGGACATTTATTACGACGCCAGGGGCAACCGCGTCATTGTCGATGCCGATACCGGCAAGGTCATCGCCATCCAACCGCCGCAGACGCGGCTCGACCGTCGAGTGCTGCGTCGCGAGACACGGCTGCGCGAACTGGGCCGCGCCCCCGATGACAATGACCGCTACTATCTCGACGATCCGGAAGACATGGCGCGGTTCCGCCGCAAGCAACTGGAAGAGGAAGGCCGGGTCATCCCGCCGCCGGCGGACGAATACGATCCTAACGGTGACAATTCCGTGGAGGCCTATCCGCCGCCACTGCAGGACGATGGCAGCTACGACAACAATTTTCCCGATGCACCGCAGCCGGCAGAGCCGCGCACCATCACGCGTCAGCCGCTGGACGAGGCCTCGATAGACTCTGTCGAGCCCGCGGCACCTACCGAACAGGCCATGCCCGAGGATCAGGCGGGACTGCCGCCGAAGATCGGCGGCAAGACCATCGACCCGTCGCTTTCGCTGGGAGCACGCCAGGACGTCGCGGCGCTGCAGGTGCTGCTCGACCGGGGTGGCGCTTCGCCTGGCGTCATCGACGGGCGATTCGGTTCGAATGTCGACAAGGCACTCGCCGCCTACAACCAGATCACCGGCAGCAATCTGCGATCGACGGATGCTGTCGGCATCCAGTCGGCACTGGCGCAATCCGGCGGCGACGCTTTCGCCAACTACACGATCACGCCGGAGGATGCGGCCGGCCCGTATGTCGCCTCGATCCCGGAAGACTACAGCCAAAAGGCGCAGCTCGACCGGATGGGCTATACGTCGGTGACCGAAGCACTGGCGGAGCGCTTCCACATGGACGAGAATTATCTCAAGGCGCTCAACCCGGACCTCAATTTCAATCGCCCCGGCACGATCATCAAGGTCGCCAATTTCGGCAGGCTGGTGTCGACGCCGGTGGCCCGCATCGTCGCCGACAAGGACAAGAAAGAGGTTTTCGCCTATGATGCCGGCGGCAAGCTGGTGGCAGCCTATCCCGCCACCATAGGCTCGTCGGATACGCCGTCACCGTCCGGCACGCATGCGGTGTCGCGCGTCGCGCTCGATCCGAACTACACCTACAACCCCAGCATCAATTTCAAGCAGGGTCAAAACAACAAGGTCCTGACCATTCCGCCAGGCCCGAACGGTCCTGTCGGCTCGGTTTGGATCGCGCTGGACAAGCCGACCTACGGCATTCATGGCACACCGGACCCATCGAAGATCGGCAAGACTGAAAGCCATGGCTGCGTGCGCCTGACCAACTGGGATGCCCGTGAGCTGGCCAAGCTGGTTTCGCCGGGCGTGACGGTGGAGTTTGTCGGCGGACCTTCAGCCGATGACTTTGCGCAGCAGTGAACTCCGAAGCGCGGCGGCATAGACCAACTGCACGACCAGGATGAAGCCGATGCCGAGCAAGGGATTGACGAATGACAGTGCGGCGCCGATCGCCCACAGGATTTGCGCCTTGACGATGCGCAGATAGACCGTGCGTTTCGTTTCCGCGTCGATGCCCTCTGCCAGGAAGCCGTTCTTCTCCGCATAGCGCCAGCTGGCGAACAGGGTGACGCCGAGCATCAGCAGATTGAGCCAGTAGACCAGCACGGCGGTTCTGAACTCGAGGAAGTCGGCCAGAAGGTCGGTCGAGAACGGCAGCAGCGCGATGAAGGCGAGAAAGCAGAGGTTCAACGTCGCAAGCCGTCGGTCGGATCTGGCGATCAGACCATGCTGCGCCTGCTGGCCGAACCAGAAGATGGTCAGCGTCAGGAAACTCAAGGCGTAAGTCAGGAAGCGTGGCGCCAGTGCCGCGATCGCGGCAAGCAGCTCGCCTTCGGAATGGATCGCCTCGTGCGCCGGCACCCTGATTTCGAGAACGATCAGGGTAAGCGCGATGGCAAACACCCCGTCGGTGATGCCGACGATACGGCCGCGTCCTTCCGCCGATGCTTCAAGTGGCCGCTTCATCGATTTCTCCCCGTTGCAAATTCCCAGGAAACCTAACATGGCTGCCGCCGTTTGCATCAGAACAGGCGCAATCCCGGCAATGTGGCTGGTTTCAACGACAGCAAGCCACTGGCTCGTTGTTGCCGATGCACTGGAGGTCTAAGCAAGGTTTCATGCATTCACCAAGTGCCGCCGCCGCCGTCCCGCTTACCAGTCCGGGCACGAATCGAACCTTCTGCCCGCAAGCGCAGCGGCGATTTGTGCTGATAGCGGCCATCCTGGCCTCGGCGCTCGGCTTCATCGATGGCTCGATCCTCGCCATCGCCACGCCGGCGATCCGCGTCAACCTCGGCGCCAGCCTGGCGCAAGCGCAGTGGATTTCCAACGCCTATGCGCTGACGCTCTCGGCGCTGATCCTTGCCGGGGGTGCCGCCGGTGACCGATTCGGGCTGCGCCGCGCCTTCGTGGCGGGCATTGCGCTGTTCGTTACCGCTTCGCTTGCCTGTGCGCTGGCGCCGAATGCAATTGTGCTGATTGGATTTCGCGCGGTGCAGGGCATCGGTGCGGCCATCATGGTGCCGGGCAGTCTCGCCATCATCGCCAAGGCCTATCCGAAGAAAGAACGCGGCCGCGCCATCGGCATCTGGGCGGCGGCGTCGGCACTGACCACGGCACTTGGCCCGGTGTTTGGCGGCTTCGTGCTGTCGGCCTTCGGCGACGGCATCTGGCGGGCGATCTTCGCCATCAACCTGCCGCTCGGGCTGATCTCGATCTATCTCCTGCTGGCCAAGGTTCCAGCCGATGCGGCGACGGAGAAACGCAGCCTGGAGCTTGGCGGTGCCGCGCTCGCCACATTGGCCTTCGGCGCGCTCGCCTATGGACTAACCTCGACAAGTGCCAGCGGCGAGGACCACATGTCGGGGCCGAGCATTGCAGCCGGTGTCGCGCTGCTTGTCGTCTTTATCTTTTTCGAACTTCGGCAGCGCGAGCCGATGATCGACCTGTCGCTGTTTCGCGTCGGCGCTTTCGCCGGCGCCAATGTCGCGACGTTCTTCCTCTATTTCGCGCTGTCGGCCAATCTTTTCTATCTGCCGATGCTGCTGATCGCCGGCTGGGGACTGAGTACGGCCGAGGTCGGCTTCATCTTCCTGCCACTGTCGGCATCGATCGCGCTTTTGTCAGGGCCGGTCGGCCAGTTGTCGGACCGGATCGGCCCGCGTTTTCCGATCGCCTGCGGCAGCCTCATCGTGGCTTTCGCCTTTGCCGGACTTGCCTTGCTCGCCCATGCCGGCATCCACAATTTCTGGACGGGAACATTCCCGCTGATGGCGCTGATGGGGCTGGGCATGGCGCTGGTCGTGTCGCCATTGTCGACCGCGATCATGACGGCGGTGGAAGACAAGGATACGGGTGCGGCCTCCGGCATCAACAATGCCGTCTCGCGCATCGGCGGCCTGATCGCGGTGGCGGCAATGGGTTCGCTCGCCGCCTGGGTCTACGCGCATGCGCTGGATGGCAATGCAACGCCCGGCGTGCCTGGCTTTGGCGAACCGGCAACGGTAGCGCTTGCGCCCGCCGTCGACGCGGCAAGGCTTGCCGCGAGCGACGCTGCGTTTGCCGCTGTCTCCGCGGTGACAGCGCTGCTTTGCCTGCTTTCGGCTGTCATCGCCTGGACGACCATTTCCGGGCAACCGCTGCCATGGCCGCGGGATGCCGAAAATCCGCAAGGCTGAGAAATTCAGCAAGGATGGAGGCCGACGGAATCAACCGTCGATCTTGGCGCTCGCAACCTTCAGCGAGTCACTGTCTTCCTGCTTCAGCAGATCGTCGATGCGCTCGCGCTCGCGCTTGAAGGCGACGAGGTCATCGCCTTTCAGCACCTTGCCGACCGGCAGCCGGACGCGCATCGAATCGACTTTGGTGCCGTTGACGATCAGCTCGTAGTGGAGGTGCGGACCGGTGGAGAGACCGGTCTGGCCGAGATAACCAATGATCTGCCCCTGGCGCACGCGCACACCGGGTTCGATGCCTTTGGCGAAGGCGCTTTGGTGATTGTATGATGTCTCGTAGCCGTTGGCATGGCGCAGGATGA
>NZ_JAMYLL010000012.1:92500-95000 GCF_040318045.1 Mesorhizobium sp. M1338
AGCTACGGGGAGGTGCGAATACCCTTTGATCCGTAGATTTCCGAATGGGGAAACCCACCTAAGGTACTTGGAAAATCAGAGCAGCCGGAAGGTCGCAAGGCCGACTTGCCGCTGTGGTTTCCAAGTATCGATAATAGGTAACTTACCCTGAATACATAGGGGTAAAGTGGCGAACGCGGGGAACTGAAACATCTAAGTACCCGTAGGAAAGGACATCAACCGAGACTCCGGAAGTAGTGGCGAGCGAACCCGGACCAGGCCAGTGGCGATTGAGAGACAAGCGGAACCTTCTGGAAAGTAGGGCCATAGTGGGTGACAGCCCCGTACGCGTAATGCAATCAATCGTCCTCGAGTAAGGCGGGACACGTGAAATCCTGTCTGAAATTGGGGGGACCACCCTCCAAGCCTAAGTACTCGTGCATGACCGATAGCGAACTAGTACCGTGAGGGAAAGGTGAAAAGCACCCCGACAAGGGGAGTGAAAGAGTACCTGAAACCGATTGCCTACAAACAGTGGAAGCCCAAGGTTCGTCCTGGGTGACCACGTACCTTTTGTATAATGGGTCAGCGACTTAGTGTGACGAGCAAGCTTAAACCGCTAGGTGTAGGCGCAGCGAAAGCGAGTCTGAATAGGGCGTTCAGTTCGTCGCATTAGACCCGAAACCGAGTGATCTAGCCATGAGCAGGTTGAAGGTAAGGTAACACTTACTGGAGGACCGAACCCATAACTGTTGCAATAGTTCGGGATGACTTGTGGCTAGGGGTGAAAGGCCAATCAAACTCGGAAATAGCTGGTTCTCCGCGAAATCTATTTAGGTAGAGCGTCGACCGAATACCCCAGGGGGTAGAGCACTGGATGGGCTAGGGGTCCTCACCGGATTACCAAACCTAACCAAACTCCGAATACCTGGGAGTACTAGTCGGCAGACACACGGCGGGTGCTAACGTCCGTCGTGAAAAGGGAAACAACCCTGACCTACAGCTAAGGTCCCCAAGTTATGGCTAAGTGGGAAAGGATGTGAGGATCCCAAAACAACCAGGATGTTGGCTTAGAAGCAGCCATCATTTAAAGAAAGCGTAACAGCTCACTGGTCTAAATAAGGGTCTTTGCGCCGAAAATGTAACGGGGCTAAAGCCATACACCGAAGCTTAGGGTTTGGTCCGCAAGGGCCAAGCGGTAGCGGAGCGTTCTGTAAGCTGATGAAGCCATACCCGTGAGGGGTGGTGGAGGTATCAGAAGTGCGAATGCTGACATGAGTAACGTAAGGGGAGTGAGAGACTCCCCCGCCGAAAGACCAAGGGTTCCTGCTTAAAGCTAATCTGAGCAGGGTTAGCCGGCCCCTAAGACGAGGCGGAAACGCGTAGTCGATGGGAACCACGTTAATATTCGTGGGCTTGGAGGTAGTGACGGATCATTGAGGTAGTCCAATCTTATCGGATTGAACGGGCTGCTGCGTGGTTCCAGGAAATAGCTCCTCCTTATAAACCGTACCCGAAACCGACACTGGTGGTCTGGTAGAGTATACCAAGGCGCTTGAGAGAACTATGCTGAAGGAACTCGGCAAATTGCACGCGTAACTTCGGAAGAAGCGTGACCCTTTTCTACGCAAGTAGAGGAGGGTGGCACAGACCAGGGGGTAGCGACTGTTTATCAAAAACACAGGGCTCTGCGAAGTCGCAAGACGACGTATAGGGTCTGACGCCTGCCCGGTGCTGGAAGGTTAAGAGGAGGGGTGCAAGCTCTGAATCGAAGCCCCAGTAAACGGCGGCCGTAACTATAACGGTCCTAAGGTAGCGAAATTCCTTGTCGGGTAAGTTCCGACCTGCACGAATGGCGTAACGACTTCCCCGCTGTCTCCAGCATAGACTCAGTGAAATTGAATTCCCCGTGAAGATGCGGGGTTCCTGCGGTTAGACGGAAAGACCCCGTGCACCTTTACTATAGCTTTACATTGGCATTCGTAGTGGCATGTGTAGGATAGGTGGTAGGCTTTGAAACCTGGGCGCCAGCTCAGGTGGAGCCACCCTTGAAATACCACCCTTATTACTATGGATGTCTAACCGCGGCCCGTTATCCGGGTCCGGGACAATGTATGGTGGGTAGTTTGACTGGGGCGGTCGCCTCCTAAAGAGTAACGGAGGCGCGCGATGGTGGGCTCAGAACGGTCGGAAATCGTTCGCTGAGTGCAATGGCATAAGCCTGCCTGACTGCGAGACTGACAAGTCGAGCAGAGACGAAAGTCGGTCATAGTGATCCGGTGGTCCCGCGTGGAAGGGCCATCGCTCAACGGATAAAAGGTACGCCGGGGATAACAGGCTGATGACCCCCAAGAGTCCATATCGACGGGGTTGTTTGGCACCTCGATGTCGACTCATCGCATCCTGGGGCTGGAGCAGGTCCCAAGGGTATGGCTGTTCGCCATTTAAAGCGGTACGTGAGTTGGGTTCAGAACGTCGTGAGACAGTTCGGTCCCTATCTGCCGTGGGTGTAGGAATATTG
>NZ_JAMYLL010000012.1:100000-139399 GCF_040318045.1 Mesorhizobium sp. M1338
TAAAGAGAAGATTTGTTCGAACTTCATGAGCCGAAAGGTTTGTGATTTGTCGCGGGAGACGCTCAATCTCCCGCATATGATGGGTTTGCCTAACCGCGCCCTCGAACCGATCTCGAGAAGCTGGTCTTTTTGTGCCAATGACATCGGGCTAAATCCCGCACAGGATTTGGCCCAGGCGACAATTCCTTGGGAATTGCGCGGACGCTAAACCCGTAAGGGAGAGGCTGAAGCGACAATCCTTCGGATTGCGCGGGTGGGCATTGGCAATGAGAACGATCAAGTGTCTTAAGGGCAATTGGTGGATGCCTTGGCATGCACAGGCGATGAAGGACGTGATACGCTGCGATAAGCTACGGGGAGGTGCGAATACCCTTTGATCCGTAGATTTCCGAATGGGGAAACCCACCTAAGGTACTTGGAAAATCAGAGCAGCCGGAAGGTCGCAAGGCCGACTTGCCGCTGTGGTTTCCAAGTATCGATAATAGGTAACTTACCCTGAATACATAGGGGTAAAGTGGCGAACGCGGGGAACTGAAACATCTAAGTACCCGTAGGAAAGGACATCAACCGAGACTCCGGAAGTAGTGGCGAGCGAACCCGGACCAGGCCAGTGGCGATTGAGAGACAAGCGGAACCTTCTGGAAAGTAGGGCCATAGTGGGTGACAGCCCCGTACGCGTAATGCAATCAATCGTCCTCGAGTAAGGCGGGACACGTGAAATCCTGTCTGAAATTGGGGGGACCACCCTCCAAGCCTAAGTACTCGTGCATGACCGATAGCGAACTAGTACCGTGAGGGAAAGGTGAAAAGCACCCCGACAAGGGGAGTGAAAGAGTACCTGAAACCGATTGCCTACAAACAGTGGAAGCCCAAGGTTCGTCCTGGGTGACCACGTACCTTTTGTATAATGGGTCAGCGACTTAGTGTGACGAGCAAGCTTAAACCGCTAGGTGTAGGCGCAGCGAAAGCGAGTCTGAATAGGGCGTTCAGTTCGTCGCATTAGACCCGAAACCGAGTGATCTAGCCATGAGCAGGTTGAAGGTAAGGTAACACTTACTGGAGGACCGAACCCATAACTGTTGCAATAGTTCGGGATGACTTGTGGCTAGGGGTGAAAGGCCAATCAAACTCGGAAATAGCTGGTTCTCCGCGAAATCTATTTAGGTAGAGCGTCGACCGAATACCCCAGGGGGTAGAGCACTGGATGGGCTAGGGGTCCTCACCGGATTACCAAACCTAACCAAACTCCGAATACCTGGGAGTACTAGTCGGCAGACACACGGCGGGTGCTAACGTCCGTCGTGAAAAGGGAAACAACCCTGACCTACAGCTAAGGTCCCCAAGTTATGGCTAAGTGGGAAAGGATGTGAGGATCCCAAAACAACCAGGATGTTGGCTTAGAAGCAGCCATCATTTAAAGAAAGCGTAACAGCTCACTGGTCTAAATAAGGGTCTTTGCGCCGAAAATGTAACGGGGCTAAAGCCATACACCGAAGCTTAGGGTTTGGTCCGCAAGGGCCAAGCGGTAGCGGAGCGTTCTGTAAGCTGATGAAGCCATACCCGTGAGGGGTGGTGGAGGTATCAGAAGTGCGAATGCTGACATGAGTAACGTAAGGGGAGTGAGAGACTCCCCCGCCGAAAGACCAAGGGTTCCTGCTTAAAGCTAATCTGAGCAGGGTTAGCCGGCCCCTAAGACGAGGCGGAAACGCGTAGTCGATGGGAACCACGTTAATATTCGTGGGCTTGGAGGTAGTGACGGATCATTGAGGTAGTCCAATCTTATCGGATTGAACGGGCTGCTGCGTGGTTCCAGGAAATAGCTCCTCCTTATAAACCGTACCCGAAACCGACACTGGTGGTCTGGTAGAGTATACCAAGGCGCTTGAGAGAACTATGCTGAAGGAACTCGGCAAATTGCACGCGTAACTTCGGAAGAAGCGTGACCCTTTTCTACGCAAGTAGAGGAGGGTGGCACAGACCAGGGGGTAGCGACTGTTTATCAAAAACACAGGGCTCTGCGAAGTCGCAAGACGACGTATAGGGTCTGACGCCTGCCCGGTGCTGGAAGGTTAAGAGGAGGGGTGCAAGCTCTGAATCGAAGCCCCAGTAAACGGCGGCCGTAACTATAACGGTCCTAAGGTAGCGAAATTCCTTGTCGGGTAAGTTCCGACCTGCACGAATGGCGTAACGACTTCCCCGCTGTCTCCAGCATAGACTCAGTGAAATTGAATTCCCCGTGAAGATGCGGGGTTCCTGCGGTTAGACGGAAAGACCCCGTGCACCTTTACTATAGCTTTACATTGGCATTCGTAGTGGCATGTGTAGGATAGGTGGTAGGCTTTGAAACCTGGGCGCCAGCTCAGGTGGAGCCACCCTTGAAATACCACCCTTATTACTATGGATGTCTAACCGCGGCCCGTTATCCGGGTCCGGGACAATGTATGGTGGGTAGTTTGACTGGGGCGGTCGCCTCCTAAAGAGTAACGGAGGCGCGCGATGGTGGGCTCAGAACGGTCGGAAATCGTTCGCTGAGTGCAATGGCATAAGCCTGCCTGACTGCGAGACTGACAAGTCGAGCAGAGACGAAAGTCGGTCATAGTGATCCGGTGGTCCCGCGTGGAAGGGCCATCGCTCAACGGATAAAAGGTACGCCGGGGATAACAGGCTGATGACCCCCAAGAGTCCATATCGACGGGGTTGTTTGGCACCTCGATGTCGACTCATCGCATCCTGGGGCTGGAGCAGGTCCCAAGGGTATGGCTGTTCGCCATTTAAAGCGGTACGTGAGTTGGGTTCAGAACGTCGTGAGACAGTTCGGTCCCTATCTGCCGTGGGTGTAGGAATATTGAAAGGATCTGTCCCTAGTACGAGAGGACCGGGATGGACGGATCTCTGGTGGACCTGTTGTGGCGCCAGCCGCATAGCAGGGTAGCTATATCCGGACGGGATAACCGCTGAAGGCATCTAAGCGGGAAACCCACCTTAAAACGAGTATTCCCTGAGAACCGTGGAAGACGACCACGTTGATAGGCCGGGTGTGGAAGAGCGGCAACGCTTGAAGCTTACCGGTACTAATAGTTCGATCGGCTTGATCGTTCTCATTCCTTATGCCCATTTGACGAAGTCAAATGGTCTTACCAGCGCTCACGCATGAGCGGCCCCTCCGGGGCCTATGCTCCGCGAGGGCGCCGGAAAACCGGCGACGCGCAGTCGCGCTTGCGGGCTTATGCCCGAAGCGCCCTGTAGAAAACGTCGCCTTGGCACGGAAAGACGGGCAAATGGCGCATGCTTATAGCGAGCAGGTATCTCCTACTCACTATTCCCTACTGCCTAATCCCTAACTCAGCTTCTCGAACAACGTGCGTTTTGCCGACCTGGTGGTTATGGCGGAGCGGCTGCACCCGATCCCATTCCGAACTCGGCCGTGAAACGCTCCAGCGCTGATGGTACTTCGTCTCAAGACGCGGGAGAGTAGGTCGCTGCCAGGTCTGCTAAACGCACGTTCAGTCTCACATCCAAATCGGATGCAGGGAAATCTTCTCCTTACTTTTGTTGATGCATGTCGTTGCCCCAAAACCGCCAAGCACTTTGGGCGACATGCATAAGGCCCGCCAAGGGAAGCCCGGGCCGCGCAAGCGGCCCTTTCATTTGGCGAGCCATATACCTATTTGTAGGCCATCCTATTCGTAGGCTTGCGCTTACAGCCAAGGTTGACGCGGGGTGGAGCAGCCCGGTAGCTCGTCAGGCTCATAACCTGAAGGTCACAGGTTCAAATCCTGTCCCCGCAACCAAATCCAAAACAGCCCGCCAGGCACCACGCCGGCGGGCTGTTTGCGTTTGGGGCTTCTCGGAACGAGCCGGCCGGAAAGCCTTCATGATCAATCCCCATGTCGCTGACCGGAAGCGGCTTATGCTCGTCCGTGCGTCCGCCCTGCCGCCCAACGCAGGATTCCTAACGACATGGAGAGAGCGTCACGCTGCAAGCCGAGCAGACGCCACCAACATGAGACCGGGCCAGACTATGAAGGCGCGGCCGGCGATCAGCTCACCGCGAACGTCACGCCAACATTCCACCTCCGCTTCGCCGCCAAAAGCGACAGGGCCTCGCCGTTCGAATTGTGCAGCGAACTCGTCGCTTCCGTCGATCCGAACAGCGACATTCCGATCTATCATCCCTTCCTGTACTGCTCGCAGCGGAATGGCCGAATGGCCATGCGCGCGCCGGCTTCTACGGTATCGCCGGCTGGCACGGCCGGGCACATCTGCCGCGTGCGCTGTTCGAGGGCGTCGCCTTCGAGCACAAGCGCCATGTCGAGACCTTGCATCGGGCAGGCGCCGAATTCGACAGCGTGGTGCTGTCTGGCGGCGGCTCGCGCAGCAGCGTGTGGCCGAAGATCTTCGCCGATGTGCTCGGCGTTCCCGTTACCGTGGCGCGCAGCCGCGAGACCGGAGCCCTGGGGGGCGGCGATCGCGGCGGGCACCGGTGTTGGCATATTCGTTGACTACAGCGCCGGTGCGGCCGCCATGACGGCCGCCGCCCGACACTTTGTGCCTGACGAGGCGGTTGCCGACGCATACGCACGGCGGTATCGACTCTACGGCGAGATCAACCAGGCGATGACCCCGATGCGGGAGCGCATCGCCGCACAGCAGGCACGCACGTGAGCGAAGCTTCACCGTCCCCGTTCGGCAGTTATGATTACGTCATCGTCGGTGCCGGCTCCGCCGGCTGCGTGCTCGCCAACCGGCTCTCCGCCGATCCGCGCAACAGTGTGCTGTTGCTCGAAGCCGGCGGCAGCGACCGTTATCACTGGGTCGATATCCCGATCGGCTACCTCTTCTGCATGGGCAACCCGCGGACCGACTGGATGATGAAGACCGAGCCGGAAGCCGGTCTCAACGGACGCAGCCTCAACTATCCGCGCGGCAAGGTGCTTGGCGGCTGTTCATCGATCAACGGCATGATCTACATGCGCGGCCAGGCAGCCGACTATGATGGCTGGCGTCAAGCCGGCAATGCCGGCTGGGGCTGGGACGACGTCCTGCCTTACTTCCTCAAATCGGAAGATTATCACGGCGGCAAGGGCGTCATGCACGGAAGCGGCGGCGAGTGGCGGGTCGAACGGCAGCGCCTGTCATGGCCGATCCTCGACGCATTCCGGGACGCGGCCGAGGAACTCGGCATTCCGCGCACCGATGACTTCAACACCGGCACCAATGAAGGCTCGGGTTATTTCGAGGTCAACCAGAGGAAGGGCGTGCGCTGGAACACCTCGAAGGCGTTCTTGCGCGGCATAGCGGCGCGCAAGAACCTGCGCGTGGTGCTCGGCGCGGAGACCATGCGGCTCGAATTCGAAGGCCGGCGCGCAACCGGACTGGTCTTCCGAAAAGACGGTGGCCTGCATCGCGTGTCAGCCGGCCAGACCATTCTCGCCGCCGGCGCCATCAACTCGCCGAAGCTGCTCGAACTGTCCGGGGTGGGTCACCCCGACCTGCTTTCGAGCATCGGCGTGGATGTCCGTCACGCCTTGCCGGGCGTCGGTGAAAACCTGCAGGACCATTTGCAGATCCGCACCGTCTTCAAAGTCGCCAACACTGCAACGCTCAACCAGCGCTACCACAATCCGGTCAGCCGTGCGTCGATGGGGCTGGAATACGCGCTCAAGCGCAGCGGGCCGCTGTCGATGGCGCCAAGCCAGCTCGGCATCTTCGCCAGGAGCGATCCGCGCCTCGAAACACCTGATCTCGAATATCATGTGCAGCCGCTGAGCACCGACCGGCTGGGCGAGCCGCTGCATCGCTTTCCCGCGGTGACGGTATCGGTCTGCAATCTGCGCCCGGAAAGCCGGGGTACCGTGCATATGGGATCGTCCGACCCGCATGAGGCGGCGAAGATCCGGCCGAACTATCTTTCCACCGAGGGGGACCGCAGCGTGGCCATCGCTTCGCTGCGCCATGTCCGCGGTCTGATGAAGGCCCGGGCCGTGGCGCGCTTTGCGCCGGAAGAGATGCTGCCCGGCGCGCAGTATGACAGCGACGAGGACCTCATCCGCAAGGCCGGCGATATCGGCACGACGATCTTCCACCCGGTCGGCACCTGCAAGATGGGTTCGGACTCGATGGCGGTGGTCGACGACCGGCTGCGTGTTCAAGGGCTTGCCGGACTGCGCGTGGTCGATGCCTCGATCATGCCGACAATCGTTTCGGGCAACACCAACTCTCCGGTCGTCATGATCGCGGAAAAGGCATCCGAGATGATCCTGCAGGAGTCTCGCTGACAGCCATCGACTTCAAGCCAGGGCAACGCCGCGCGATCGCCTTTTCTCGGCGGCCGCGAGCAGATCGACGAAGGCGCGCACCTTGGCGGGCCGGAACCGGGCCGGTGGAAAGACGGCGTGGATGCCGCCGGTCGGCAAGCTCCAGTCGGCAAACACCGGCACCAGCCGCCCTTCGGCGATATCGTCGCTGACGCTGTAATCCGGGAACACGCCAAGCCCGATGCCGGCGAGCACGCAAGCCAGAGCGGCGGGGCTCTTGTCGCACATGACGATCGGATTGAGTTCGGTCGGCACCGTTTCGCTATCCCTGGAAAACAGCCATTGGCCGATGCCGCGTAGTTGTGCGTTGCCGACCCAGGCCAGCGATCTTGCCTGGCGCGGCGTCACGTCGGGAGGCAGGGTTGCCGCGAAGCCAGGGCTCGCCACCACGGTCTGCCGTATCGTGCCCAGGCGCCGCGCCTGGTTCGAGGAATCGGTGAGCCAGCCGACGCGGATGCCGAGATCGATCTGCTCGTCCACCAGATTGCTTACCGCATCGTCGAAGATCGCCTCGACGCGTATATGCGGATAGGTTCTGAGATAGGCCGCCATGACCGGGGCCACGATCTTGGTGCCGTAGTCGAGGGGCGCGGTCAGTCGCAGCGTTCCGCTCGGTTCGACGGCTCCGCGCGAGATTTCGCCATAGGCCGCCTCCGCTTCCCGCAGGATGATCATAGCGCGGTCATAGAACAGGCGGCCCTCTTCGGTCGGCGTGACACGCCGTGTCGTGCGTTGCAGCAGCGTTGCGCCCAGTTCCTCCTCGAGCTTGCCGATCTGATGGCTGACCACGGCCTTGGCGACGCCAAGCCGGTCGGCCGCCGCGGTGAACGAGCCGGTTTCCATCACCGTGGTGAAATAGGCCAGCCGGTTGAGGTTCAGAAGTTCGGCCAAGGAGGCAGCCTTTGTCTGATTGGATCAGACAGTTTGTATTATTGAGGGCTATTTTTCGCAAGACCGCCGTCTGCCACATGTGAGCCAAGGCATTCGACGAAGCAGCCGGACCAAGGATAGCGCAATTATGAGCAACTCAGAAGTGACCTATCTTTTTGATCCGCTCTGCGGCTGGTGCTATGGCGCCATCCCGATGCTCGACAGACTGTTGGCCAGCGGCCTGCGCGTCGAGCTGCTGCCAACCGGCCTGTTCTCCGGTGCCGGCGCGCGTCCGATGGATGAAGGTTTTGCCGCACACGCCTGGGCGAACGACCAGCGCATCGAGCGCCTAACCGGACAAGTGTTCACGCCGGCCTACCGACACAATGTCCTCGATATCAGCGGGACCCTGCTCGACTCGCACGCCGCCACGCTCAGCGTCAGCGCCGCCGGCCTGGAAGATCCCAGCCGCCGGCTTGCCGCGTTGAAGGCGATTCAGCAGGCGCGCTACGTGGAAGGACGCGATGTCGTGACGATCGGCGGTGTGGCCGAGGTGCTCGCCGCCGCCGGCATGGCAGACGCCGCCGAGATGCTCAAGGCGCCGACCGAGACATTGCTGACGGCGCACCGCGAGTTGGTCGGCCGAGGCCGCTCGCTGTTCCAGCGCCTGCATGCCGATGGCGTGCCTTCGCTGGCGGTCATCCGCAACGATGCGCCCCGGCTCATCGGTTCGAACGCGCTGTTCGGCAGCTTCGACAATCTCGTCGCTCATATCGCGGCGGCGTGATCCCCAGCAAACCTTCAACAAGGAAACTGAAAAGACATGGCAAAAGTCGCTCTCATTGGTGCATCCGGCGCGGTCGGCTCGCGCCTTCTCAAAGAACTCTCCGATCGTGGCCACACGGTCACCGGAATTGCGCGCAACCCGGAAAAGATCGCCGCCCTCCCGGGTGTGACCGCTAGGAAGGGCGATATTTTCGATAAGGAAGGTCTCGCTGACCTGATCCGCGGCCATGATGTGGTGATCAGTTCGGTGCATTTTCTCGACAGCGACGCCGATACGCTGATTGCCGCCGTGCGTGCCTCCGGAGTGAAGCGCTATCTCATCGTCGGCGGCGCCGGCAGTCTCGAAGTCGCGCCCGGCAAGCGGTTGGTCGATACCCCCGAATTCCCTGATATCTACAAGGCCGAAGCGCAGAAGGGTGCCGACTTCCTCGACAAACTGAAGACCGTTGACGATCTCGACTGGACGTTCCTGTCGCCATCCGCCGTGTTCAGTCCGGGCGAGCGCACCGGCACATTCCGTCTCGGCAAGGACACGCTTCTCGCCTCGGCCAACGGCAGCAGCATTTCCTTCGAGGACTACGCCATCGTCATGGTCGACGAGATCGAGAAGCCTGCCCATGTCCGGCAGCGCTTCACCGTCGGCTATTGATCGAACAGGCGTCGGCCGGGTCTCAATCGAGGTCGGCCGACGCCAGGCGCGCCAAGGCTTCGCGGACGCCGACGCGCCGGTAGGTCTCGGTGACGAGGCCGTCTTGTCTCAGCGCCTCGCGGCGGCGTTCAACGAAGGCGCGTTCCTCGCTGGTCAGGTCGTGCTCGCGCTTGCGGAGCCACTCCTGATAGGACGGATCGACTTCCTTGACCGGCTTAGCCGCCGTCGAAACCGAAGCCGGCCGGCTGTCGGTGTAGCGAGGCCGCAAGGCGCTGTTGGGATTGTATTCAGTTCGCCTGTCGTTGCCTGAAATGGCGAGGTCGGAATCCGATACCCGGCCTGACGGGCTGTAGACGAATGCCGAGGCGATGCGGTCGAGCGCCGCGTCGACTTCCTTCGGCCGGTGCACGACCTCGCGCGGCTGGCGATCGGGGACGGCCAGCCGGGTGATTCCGCGATCATTGATGGCGTCGAGCACCTCGCGATGATCGAGCGAGGTGATGACTTCGCGCCGGGCCGGCCAGAAATCATAAGGCGCGTGCGCGCCATGGCCCTTGCCGATATGGAAGGCATAGATTTCCGGGTAGACCGTCAGCTCGGTGCGACGGCTCGGCTTGACGTCGTAGAACGAGGTGATGGCGATCTGCAGCAGATGGGTCGCGCCGATGCCGCCAAGCGCATCGTCGATTACCAGCCCGAAACGGTCATGCGGGTTCCAGTTCGGCAAGGCGTCCGTGATCGAAGCCGGCTTGCCGTCGATCTCGACGTCGAACATGTCCGCTTTCAGCAATGTCACGACATGCATCGTAGTATTTCCTCAATGAGGCGCCGGCCGCCGATTCGTTTGCTCGATCAGAGCAAGGAAGGAGCCCGCTGTCACCTTGTCCGGCTTCCTTCCAAACGGCGTCGGCGTCGCCAATGCCCTTCAGTTCGGTGAGGTGTGTCCATCATCTGTGCTGGCCCTGTCTGTCAAAGCGATATGACAGCAGCCGGAGCCGTGGCCTGGTGTCCAGGTGACATTGTCGAAACGCACGCCGGTCGCCTCGAACAGGCCGCGGTCAAAGGCGCCGGCAATACGGCAGAGCGTGGTGAGCTTTTCATCGCCGACCCCAGCCTCGACCCAGGCGTCTTTCAGGGGGCAGCGCTTCACTTTGAAGGCGATGCGATCATCGCTGCGTTCGACATCGGTCGGGTACATCAGGCCGCCATCCGGACTGACGGCCAGGAAGGCCTCGCCGATCGCGCGTGCGTCATTGGGGCCGAAGCCGGCGAAGGCGGCTGCGGCCACTTCCTTGCCGCGCTGTTCGATGGCGCGGATCATGACCGCTTCGGCCTTTTTGGCGCCCAGCTCTCCGGTTAGTTCCTCGAGGAACAGGCGGTACAGATCGGCTCGGTTGCGAAAGGCGGAATCGAGTTCGCGCGACAGTTTCTCGGCTCTGGCTTCGGGGTCGGTCATGATGCGTCCTGTGTGGTCCGGTTCAATCTCGGTGCGGCCGCCACCAGCGCCTTGCCGATGGCCGATTGCGGTGCGCCGATGACGGTTCGGGCATCGCCGCTCTCGGCAATCCGCCCGGCGTCGAGAAGCACGACGCGGTGGGCGATGGCGCTGATAACGCCGAGATCATGTGAAATGAAGAGATAGGCAATCTGTTCCTGGCGTTGCAGGTCAAGCAACAGGTCGAGGATCTGTCCGCGCACGGAAACGTCGAGCGCCGACACCGCTTCGTCGAGCACGATCAGCGACGGTTTCGTCGCGATGGCGCGCGCAATGGCGACGCGCTGCCGCTGGCCACCGGAGATTTCATGGATGGCGCGGGCGGCAAGGTCGGCCGTCAGCCCGACACGCTCCAGCAAGGCGGCGATGCGCCGCAGGCGCTCGGCGCGGGAAGCGATGCCATGGATGCGCAAGGGATCGTCGAGCACGCGTGCCACCGTGGCGCGAGGGTTGAAGGCGGCAAGTGGATCCTGGAACACCATTTGCAGGCGTGCGCGACGCGCTCGCAGCGCCGCGCCAGTCAAAGCCAGGAAATTATTGCCTTCGAAGTTGATGCGGCCAGCGTCCGGCTCGATCAGCCGCAGCACCAGCCGCGCGATGGTCGACTTGCCGCTGCCGGAGGGCCCGGCCAGCGCCAGCGTCTCGCCGGGGTCGATGTGAAAGGAGACATCGTCGATGGCAGCGATGGCCTTTTTGTCGCGACGGTAGCGTTTGGTGAGGTTGGACGCGGTCAGCAGGCTCATGCGTGGAGCTCGGCGCGGTTCAGCAACGGCTTGGTGTCGAGGCCGATATGGGCGTCGAGCAGCGCGCGTGTGTAGGCTTGGCTAGGTGCATTGATGATCTGCGCCGTCGTGCCAAGCTCGACCAGCTGGCCATAACGGAAAACGGCGATGCGCTCGGCAAGCTCGGCCGCCAGCGCGATGTCGTGGCTGATGAACAGCAGCGTCATGCCGTCCTCGGCCACGAGGTGCCGGATCAAGGCGACGATCTCGGCCTGCACGATGGTGTCGAGCGCGCTGGTCGCCTCGTCGGCGATCAGCAATTTCGGACCGGCCGCGATGGCCGCGGCGATCGCCACACGCTGCTTCTGGCCACCGGAGAGTTGATGTGGGAAGGCGCGCAAGGCCGAGTCCGGGTCCGGCAGGCGGACGCGCTCCAGCAAGTTTTTTGCCTTCGCATACGCTTGTGCCCATGTGAGGCCGAGATGGGTGCGCGCGACTTCGGCGATCTGTTTGCCGATTGTCATCACAGGGTCGAGGCTGGCTGAGGGATCCTGGAAGACGAAGCCGATGTCGCGGCCGCCGAGGGGAACGATTTTAGGCTGGCGATCCTTCGTACCCCCCTCTGTCCTGCCGGACATCTCCCCCGCAAGGGGGGAGATTGCTCCTTCATCTCGGCCCTCGCCAATCGCCAATGGTGCAGAAGGGGAGCTGTCGGCGAAGCTGCCAATCTCCCCCCTTGCGGGGGAGATGTCCGGCAGGACAGAGGGGGGTGCCTTGGTGCCCAACCTTGGCGGTGGATGTGAGAACCAATCGATCCGCCCTCCAATCCTGGCGCTCGCCGGCAGCAGTCCGGCAATGGCCAGTGCCAGCGTGCTCTTGCCCGAGCCGCTTTCGCCGATGATGGCGAGGCGTTCGCCAGCGGCGATGTCGAGGCTGACGCTCTTCAGTGCCGCCACCTCGCTGCCGTCGCGGCGGTAAGTTACCGTCAGGTCGCGGATCGTAGCCAGGGCGGTCACGAAAGGCCTCTCCTGACTGCCGTTGTCTCGACGATGCCTTCACCGGCGAGATAGACGCCGAGCACGGTCAGAACCAACGCTATGCCCGGAATGATCGACAGGAAGGGTGCGGTGCGCAAAACAGTGCGGCCTTCTGCTATCATGCCGCCCCAGGTGACCCGGTTGGGTTCGCCCAAGCCGAGGAAAGACAAGGCCGCTTCGGTGAGGATCGCGGCGGCGACGATCACCGACGACATCGCCAGCACCGGTGGCAAGGCGTTGGGCAGCACCTCGCGAAAGGCGATCGCCAGCGGGTGCATGCCGATGACCCTGGCCCCGGCGACATAGTCACGTTCGCGGACGGAGAGGACTTCCGCGCGGACCACTCTGGCAGGTCCGGTCCAGGTGCCGAGCGCGATGGCGATCACAACGATGCCGAGTGAAGGCCCGACGACGCTGACGAAGGCCAGCGCCAGCAGGAAGCTCGGCACCGTCTGGAAGGCGTCGGTGATGCGCATCAGCACCTCGTCGACGAGGCCGCCGGCAAAGCCGGCCAGCGTGCCGACCACGGCGCCGACGACAAGTGCGGCGGCCGCGGCCGCGAGCCCGACGGCCAGCGATGTGCGGGCGCCATGAAAAAGCTCGGCCAGCACGTCGCGGCCAAGCCGGTCGGTGCCGAGCGGCAGCGACCAGTCCTGGAACGGCGGCAGCAGTGCGGGGCCGGCGATAGCTTGGGGATCGCCTGGGAACAGCAGCGATGCCGACAGCGCCATGGCAATCAGCGCCGCGAGGAGGATCGCACCGGCAACCGCCTCAGGCGCGCGCAGAAAGCGGCGGAGCGGGCTCATGCGCGGGCCTCGCTCGCGCCGACGCGCGGATCGAGGAAGGCATAGGCGATGTCGACGAGAAGGTTGATGACAATGACCAGGACGGCGCTGGTGAGGATAATGCCAAGCAGAAGCGGCGTGTCGCGGGAGGCGACTGCCTCCTGCGCCAGTCGGCCGAGGCCGGGTACTGAAAAGACGCTCTCGATGACGACGCTGCCGCCGAGCATCTGCGCCGATTGCAGGCCCAGCATGGTGACCAGCGGCAGCAGTGCGTTGCGGGCGACGTGCGCGAGCACGATGCGGCGGCGTGACAATCCCTTGGCGCGCGCAGCCAGGACGAAATCTTGCCGCCAGACCTCGGCCATGCCGGCGCGCATCATGCGCAGATAGAGCGCCAGGTAGATGAAGCCGAGGGCGGAAACGGGCAGGGCGAGATGGATGGCAATGTCGGCTGCGCGATCAAGGCCGGTCTTGTCGGATGCCAGGGTTTCGATGCCGCCGATCGGCAACCAGCGCAGGTCGACGGCAAAGATGACGATCAGCACCAGCCCTAGCCAGAAACCCGGCACGGCATAGAGCGCCAGCGATCCGATCGACAGGAAGCGGTCACGAAAACTGCCCGGTCTGGCACCTGCATAGATGCCGAGTGCCGAGCCGAGCCCGAAGGAAAGCGCGGTGGCGCTCACCATCAGCAACAGCGTGTTGGGCAGGCGTTCCAGGATCACGTCGCGGATCGGCCTGGAGAAAGTCACCGACTGGCCGAGATCGAAATGCAGCAACGCCCAGAGATAGTTGGCGAGCCGCGTCAGCTCCGACTGGTCGAGGCCCCAGCGATGGCGCAACAGCTCGATCATGCCGGCATCGCCGCCGGTCGAGACGATGTAGGCGTCTACCGCATCGCCGGGGGCTGCTTCGAGCAGTAGGAAGGTGCCGACGACGACGATCAGCAGCACGAAGACACTGCCGACGAGGCGACGGCGGAGCAGGGTGAGGGCGCGGGTCATGGGAAAAGGATGCCGGTGTGAAGGAACGCGGCCTTAGGCCATGTCTCGACACCGATTTCGCCGCGAACTCTCATCCGCGCAATTGTGTCACGATTCCAGATACGTGTCCGCCCAGTTCGACACCGCCCAACGCGGGTTGTTGGCGATATTCCCAACGGTGTCGCGGGCGACGCTGATAAAGCTCCATTCGGCGACATTGATCAGCGGCAGGTCGGTAGCCACCGCCTTCTGGAACTCCTTGTAGAGGTCGGTGCGGGCAGTGGTGTCGAGCGTCTCGGATGCCTTGGCGATGAGGGCATCGAGCGCCTCGTTCTTGTAGCCGCCCTGGTTGGAGAACGGCACGCCGTCGGGAATACCGCTCTGCACCAGAATGGTGGTCGAGATCGCCGGGTCGCCACGGAACACCGGCGGGCCGACGGCGAGGTCGAAGGCGTGATCGGTGTAGACGGCCTTGATGTGGCCGGCCGAGTCGTTGTTGAGCAGCTCTGCGTCGATGCCGATGGCGGCCAGCGCCTGGCGCAGATAGTCGCCGAATTGCTTGGTCTCGTTGAAGTAGGGCGCGGGCAAAAGCTTCAGCGAGAAGCGCTTGCCGTCCGGGCCTTTCCTGTACCCGGCTTCGTCGAGCAGCGTGTTGGCCTTGGCGACGTCGAATGGATAGGTCGGCACGTCGGCGGTGTAGAATTGCGGATCGTTCTTCGGCACCGGACCGGTAGCTGTTGCGGCGTAACCGAGGAACACTGTCTTGACGACGAAATCCTTGTCGATGGCATGCGCGATCGCCTGCCGCACTTTCACGTCGGCCAGTTCCTTGCGGCGATGGTTGATCTCGACGACGAGCTGGTAGGTGAGCCCCTCATAGCCCTTCGAGATCACCTTCAGGCCCGGCACTTTCGAGATGCGGTCTAGATCGGCCAGCGGCACGGTGGAGAAGGCCGCCAGCTGGATCTCCTCGGCTTCCAGTGCGCTCGCCGCGGACGTGCGATCCGGCAGCACCTGGTAGATGATCTCGTCGAGATAGGGCTCGTCCTTGTCCCAGTAATCCGTGTTCTTCGTCAGCAGGTAATATTGGCCTGCTTTGTACTCGCCGAATTTGAACGGCCCGGTGCCGATGGGCGCGTTGTTGGCTGGGTTGTCCTCGATCTTGCCGACCTCGTATATGTGCTTCGGCACCACGCTGCTCAGCGCCGGCAGCGCGTTACGGATCAGCTGGAACGGTGTCGGCCTGGCAAATTTGAACACGGCGGTGAGATCGTCAGGGGTGTCGACGCTGGCCAGATCCTTGAACACGGTGCGGCCGAGATTCTGCAGCGGCTTCCAGATCTCCAGCGCCGAGAAGGCAACGTCGGCCGAGGTGAACGGCTTGCCGTCATGCCATTTGACGCCGTCGCGCAATTTGAAGGTCGCGGAGAGCCCGTCGGCCGCACCTTCCCAGCTTAGCGCTAGCCGTGGCGCAAGCCCGTCCTTGCCGTCGAAGGAGGCTTCGGCCAGCGTTTCGACGATCTTGCTGGAGATGAAGAAGACGCCGTTGGAGGCGACGATCGCCGGGTTGAGGTTGCGTGGTTCGGAATCGGCAGCAAGCACCAGCCGGCCGCCCTTCTTCGGCGTCTGCGCCCAGCCGGATGTCATGGCAGCCAGCAGCATCGCCGAACCGGCAAGCATCGTGCGTCTCGAAATCGTGAAATCTGACATGATCGAACTCCGTCCTCTCCGCGACCCGGCCCGGTGCGCCAATACCCTCGAACGCCGGCGAGCCCGCCAGCATCCCCGCGGCGGCGATTGTGGGCCTTGCCGAGGGTTTCGCCAGAGACGGAATTGGCGCATCCTCGCTTGGCTTTGAAATTTTCGTCCGCTGGACCATTTTGGGGAAGCGACTCTATTCGGTCAATCTGGTAGGACCAGATTGACCGAATATGCGACAGATGACGCCATGGTGACGTCGAGTTGTGCTATTTTCGCCTCTTTCTGGCTGGGACCAGAGCGGGCAAAATGGTGCAGATTTGATCCAAAGCCAAGGGATCGGGAGCGGAACTTCGGCGATCCCGGGCAATTCAGGGAGAGAGAGATGAACATTGCTCCGGGCAAGAATGCGGTCGGCAATATCCCGTTCGACCAAGCGCGGGTTGACCAACTGATGGAAGAGGCCGGCATCGATGTGCTGCTGGCGACCTCCAAGCACAACACGCAGTATCTGCTGGGCGGCTACAAATTCATCTTCTTTGCCGCCATGGATGCGATCGGCCACAGCCGTTACCTGCCGATCGTCGTGTATGAAAAGGGCGGGCCGGACCATGCCGCCTATATCGGCAACCGCATGGAGGGCGGCGAGCATCAGAACAACCCGTTCTGGACGCCGACGCTGCACGCCGCCTGCTGGGGCACGCTCGATGCCGCCAATCTCGCCGTCGAGCACCTGCGGAACATCGGCAAGACGGGTGCGCGCATCGGCATCGAGCCGGGCTTCCTGCCGTCGGACGCCTATACGTTGATCCGCAAAGCGCTACCGGACGCCAAGCTGACCGATGCGACCGAGATGCTGGAGCGCATGCGCGCCATCAAGACCGCTGCCGAGTTGGAGAAGCTGCGCACGGCATCCGAACTGATCACCGATTCCATGCTGGCGACCATCGCCTGGGCGCGCGAAGGCACGACCAAGAGCGAGATCATCGAGCAGCTGCGGCGCGAGGAGACCAATCGCGGCGCGCATTTCGAATATTGCCTGCTGACTTTGGGCTCCAGCCACAACCGCGCCGCCTCGCCGCAGGCATGGAAAAAGGGCGAGGTGCTGTCGATCGATTCCGGCGGCAACTACCACGGCTATATTGGCGACCTCTGCCGCATGGGCATTCTCGGCGAACCGGACGCTGAACTCGAGGATTTGCTGGCCGAGGTCGAGGCGGTGCAGCAAGCAGCCTTCTCAAAGGTCAGAGCGGGCACGCTTGGCGGCGACATGATTTCGCATGCCGAGGGCGTGCTGAAGGCCTCGAAGGTCGCGGCCTACACGGATTTCTTCGCCCACGGCATGGGGCTGATCACGCACGAAGCGCCGTTCCTGATGACCAACCATCCGGTGACCTATGAAGGCACCTATGCTGCCAAGCCGCTGGAGAAGAACATGGTGCTGTCGGTCGAGACGACCATGCTCCACCCGACGCGGGGCTTTATCAAGCTGGAAGACACGCTTGCGGTTACAGACGCCGGCTATGTGATGTTCGGTGATCGAGGCCGGGGGTGGAACAGGGGTGGGATTTCATAGAACCCAGGGCTGGCGCCGCCCCTCATCCGCCTGCCGGCACCTTCTCCCCGTATAGTGACCTATCGGATTCACACATCTTTCTGCGGCGGCTAAAGAAACGTGAACTCAAAGACTTAAGTGAGGGCGATGTCGTCATGATCCCTTGGCGGCGCTAGGATGCAGGCGTTGAAAATGCTGGCATTTTTGACCACCGTCCATGAGCGGAAAGAGATGTGTGAATGCCATAGGTATAGTGACGGGGAGAAGAGGGCAGCCGCGCCCTCGGCACCTATTTTGCGGCGTTGAAAATTGGCGAAAGCGCCGATGACTGCGTCTTTCTCCCCGTCACTATACGGGGAGAAATGTCCGGCAGGACAATGAGGGGCGGCGCCACCTTGTAATAAGCTCATCACTGCCCCGCAGGGATCAGCCTGAAATCCGGCAGTTCCCGTAAACCCAGTTCCGGACCAGCCGGTGAATAGACGACGAAGAGCTGCATCGGCCCGTCGCCGGTGTTCAGCGTCGAATGAAATCGGCTTTCCGGCACATAGATGGTGCAGCCGGGGCCGACTGTCTCGAGCACCGGATTGCCCTTCTCGTCTTCGACCATCTGCTCGCCATGACCTGATATGACGAAGATGATTTCCTCGGCGCCCGGGTGGTTGTGGCGCGTATGGCCCTCGCCGGATGGCAGGTCGACGACACCACCGGAAAAGCGGGACGCGCCATTGACCTCGGGCGCGACCGTCAGCGCCAGTCTGCCCCAGTCGAAGCCGAAGGCGCTGACGTCCTTCGGATAAACAAACATTTTGTTCTTGTCGGTCATCTCTCATCATCCCTTCTTCTTCTTCGGGGTCTTCCCGTCACCAAGTGTGACCGCCTTGAAATCGACGGTCTGTTTGGCGATCGCCGCCTCGGCCGGCAGCCGTTCCATCGAGCTTGCGCCATAGAAGCCGTGCAGGCCCTTGCAGCGGTCGAGGATGTAGCGGGCGTCGTCCGGCATCGAGATCGGGCCGCCATGGCAAAGCAGGATGACCTC
The DNA here is from genome assembly GCF_040318045.1 of Mesorhizobium sp. M1338. Taxonomy (NCBI): domain Bacteria; kingdom Pseudomonadati; phylum Pseudomonadota; class Alphaproteobacteria; order Hyphomicrobiales; family Phyllobacteriaceae; genus Mesorhizobium; species Mesorhizobium sp. M1338. The sequence continues at coordinate 117,937 of NZ_JAMYLL010000012.1, forward strand.
CTTGCGCACCGAACGGGCGGCGTTGGCGATGGCGTCGATCTCGAAAACGCAGTCATCGAGCGACTTGGCCGAGGTGGCGCCGATCGAGCCGCCTGTGGTCACGCCCATATGGGCGACGACGATATCGGCGCCGGCCTTGGTCATGGCGCGGGCTTCGTCCGGATTGAAGACATAGGGGGTGGTCAACAGGTCGAGCTTGTGCGCCTCGCCGATCATGTCGACCTCGAGCCCGAATCCCATGCCGGTCTCCTCGAAGCTTTGCCGCATCTGGCCGTCGAACAGGCCGATGGTCGGAAAATTCTGCACGCCGGAAAAGCCCATCGTCTTCAGTTCGGCCAAGAGCAGCGGCATGATGACGAAGGGGTCTGTGCCGTTGACGCCGGCCAGCACCGGCGTCTTCTTGACCACCGGCAGCACCTCGTAGGCCATATCCTTGACGATCTCGTTGGCATTACCATAGGCGAGCAGGCCGGCGGCCGAGCCGCGGCCGGCCATCCGGTAGCGACCGGAATTGTAGATGATGATGAGGTCGATGCCGCCCGCCTCCTCGGCCTTGGCCGACAGGCCGGTGCCGGCGCCGCCGCCGACGATCGGCACGCCCTTTTCGATCATTCCCCTGAATTTCTTCAAAATGTCCTTGCGCGGTATGGCGGGCATCTTTTTGAATCTCACTGTCTGGCGATGTCGAGAAAAGCCGCGACCGCGGCCTTGGCGAATTCGGGGTCGTTGATGTGCAACGGCAGGCGCGTGACGCGGCGCGTGCTGTTTGGCCGGATGGTGCGCTCGATGGCTTCGAACAGGACGGCGTCGGCTTCCGGATCAAAGAAGGCGCCGCCTTCGATGTCGAGCGCCGAGACGCCCTTTTCCGGAACGAGAAAATGCACCGGCCCCTCGCAGAGGGCGAGCCTGGCGCCGATCCATTCGCCGATCGCGCGGCATTCCTGCGCCGTGGTGCGCATCAGCGTGACGTTGGGATTGTGTTCATAGAACAGCCGACCGCGATGGTGCTCCGGAATGGTCGACGGTGCCCAGAAGTTGACCATGTCGAGCGCGCCGACCGAACCGACATAGGGCAGCCTGGTGCGGGCGATGGCGCCAAAACGATCCTCGGTCGCCGGCAGGACGCCGCCGAACAGCAGATCGCAGACTTCGGTCGTTGTTATGTCGATGACGCCGGACAGCAGGCCGCTGTCGGCCAGCTTCTCCATGCTGCGGCCGCCGGTGCCGGTGGCGTGGAAGACCATGCAGTCATAGGTCGAACGAAGCTGGTCTGCGATGGCGGTCACGCAAGGCGTGGTGACGCCGAACATGGTGAGGCCGATGGACGGTTTGCCGTCGGGTGGTGGCGCCGGCCTTGCCGCCATGCCCGATATCGCCTGGGCGGCATTGTGCAGGACGACGCGGGACAGCCGATTCAGTCCGGCCATGTCGGTCACCGCAGGCATCATGATGATGTCGGAAACGTCGACGTAAGGTGCGGTATCGCCGGAGGCGAGCGTCGAAACCATGATCTTGGGCAGGCCGAGCGGCAGGGCACGCATGCCCGACGTGATGATCGAGGTGCCGCCGCCACCGCCAATGCCGATCATGGCGGCAATATCGTTTCGCGATTGGGCAAAGCGGGCAAAGGCGATGCCCATCGCGGCGACCGCGGCGCCGCGGTCATTGCCGCCGAGCACGGCGTCGCCGCCACCGGGGTGGTGGCCGGCAATTTCCTTTGCGGTGATGTCGACGGGAACAGTTGCGTCGCGCGTTCCGACATCGACGCGGGAAACGGCGGCACCGGTTGCGGCGATCGCATCGGCCAGGAAGGCGAGTTCCTCACCCTTGGTGTCAGCGGTGCCTACCACGTAGATGCGCTTCATTGCGGTTCCCCAATCCAGGCGGGCGCGATGCTGCCCCCCACTCATTGCCCGGCTGCTCAACGATGCGAAGGCCATTGCAAATTTTTGAGACTGGCGTATCGTATTGATATGGATGTCTCACGTCAACAATTCACGGCGAGCGACGATACCCAGCGGGGAAGAGGCCCAGTGCCAGAGCGTGGACCGCGCGCGCGCACGAAACGGCTGATGCTGGAGACGGCGACGAGGCTGATGCAGGCGGGCGTCACGCCGTCGATCAGCGAGGTCGCCGAGGCAGCACAGGTTTCCCGTGCAACCGCCTATCGGTATTTCCCGAGCCAGGCGGTTCTGGTCCAGGCTGTCGTCGATGAGGGGCTAGGGCCAATCCTCACTTGGCAGTCGACGTCGATGGATGCGGAGCGCAGGGTCGCCGACCTGTTCGACACGGCCATGCCGCGCATCGAGGCCTTCGAAGCAACTTTCAAGGCGGCACTGAAGCTGTCGCTCGATCAATGGGCGCGGCGTCAGGCGGGCACGCTGGGCGGCGAACCGGCCTTCACGCGTGGTCACCGCATCGACTTGCTGAAAGAGGCGATCGCGCCGCTCAAGGGCGGTCTCCCGCCACGCGAATTCAAGCGGCTGGCGCAGGCGCTGTCGCTGATCTTCGGCGTCGAGGTGCTGATCGTGCTCAAGGATATCTGGGGGTTGGACAGTCGCCGGACGATGTCGGTCGCGCAGTGGGCGGCGGGGGCGCTGGTGCGTGCGGCGGTCGCGGAATCGATCGGTGACGGCGGCAACATCGATCCAACGGCAGTCGCGAAATAGCGCCCATCTGGTTCGACCAGATTGGCATGCCGACTGCTGATATTAGCTGCAGTGCGGGGTAGGGGGCAACGCATGCGTGTATCACTGAGTAGGAAAATCTTGGTAAAACAGGCAGATAAACCTAAAATCCAATAGCAATGGCCAAGTCGAGTCGCCAAGAAAGGACTTGACGTGCGTGCAGAATTGGTAATACCAGATCAGGTAAGAAAAGCGGATCGAAAGTGAGGGCTGCGATCCATTTTCCGGCAGGGCGAGGAGGCTCGAAGCCGGAAAAGTGCGATCACGGGAGGAACTACCAGGGTCGGCCCGGTTGCCGGCTCGAACGATAAGGTAGAATGCGCACAAGGGAGGAAATCATTATGCGCAAGTTTGTGACCAGCGTACTTGCTGGTATCGGCTTAACGCTTGCCTGCGGAACGTCCGTTTACGCGCAGGAAAAGTCACTCACCATCTTCTGGGCGGAATGGGATCCGGCCAACTATCTGCAGGAACTCGGCAACGAGTACGAGAAAGAAACCGGCGTCAAGATCACGGTGGAAACCACACCGTGGCCCGACTTCCAGACCAAGGCCTTCACCGAATTCAACGCCCATGGTGACGCCTATGATATGGTCGTCGGCGACTCGCAATGGCTCGGTGCCGGCTCGACCGGCGGCCACTATGTCGACCTGACCGACTTCTTCAACAAGCACAAGGTCGGCGACGTGATGGCGCCGGCGACGGTGAAGTACTACGCCGAATATCCGGGCGGCAGCAGCAAGTACTGGGCCATCCCGCTCGAAGGCGACGCCGTCGGCTGGTCCTATCGCAAGGACTGGTTCGAGGATCCGAAGGAAAAGGAAGCCTTCAAGGCCAAGTATGGTTACGATCTCGACGTGCCGAAGGATTTCAAGGCGCTGCGCGACATCGCCGAGTTCTTCTACCGGCCGGACCAGAAAAAATACGGCATCGCCATCTACACGGACAATTCCTACGACGCGATGGCGATGGGCTTCGAGAACGCGTTGTTCTCCTACGGTGGCGAACTGGGTGATTATAAGACCTACAAGGTCGATGGCTTCATCAACTCCGACAAGGCGGTCGCGGCGCTCGACGCCTACAAGGAGCTCTACAAGTTCACGCCTCCAGGCTGGGCCAAGTCGTTCTTCGTCGAAGACAACCAGGCGATCACCGAAGGCCTGGCCGCGATGAGCATGAACTACTTTGCGTTCTTCCCGTCGCTGATCAACGAAGCGTCGAACCCGAACGCCAAGAACACCGGCTTCTTCGCCAATCCTCCCGGCCCGAACGGTGACCAGTTCGCCGCACTCGGTGGGCAAGGCATCTCGATCGTGTCCTACTCGCAAAAGCAGGACGAGGCGATCAAGTTCCTGGAATGGTTCATCAAGGACGAGACCCAGAAGAAGTGGGCAGCGCTTGGCGGCTACACCTGCAGTGCCGCCGTGCTCAAGTCGCCTGAATTCCAGAACGCCACGCCGTATAACAAGGCCTTCTACGAGACCATGTTCAAGGTGAAGGACTTCTGGGCGGTGCCGGAATATGCCGAACTGCTGCAGCAGCTCAACCAGCGCGTCTATCCCTACATGATCGGCGGCGAAGGCACCGCCAAGGAAACGCTGGACGCCCTGGCGGCCGATTGGAACGCGACCTTCAAGAAATACGGCCGCGGTCAGTAACAAGCAGGTCTCACGGAGGGGGCGTCGGTGCCTCCTCCGTTTCTTTTTTGTAACGGGAGCAGGGTCTTGGCGACCACTATGATCACCACGCTCGACAGGTCTTCAAGGGCGGCCGCGCGCGGCCTCAGCGACATTTCGATCCGCAACCTCTTCATCATCCCGACGGTCCTGTTCCTGATCGTCTTCAACATCTTTCCGCTGATCTATTCGCTCGGCTATTCCTTCACCGATTTCCGGGCGTCGACCAACGCGCCGGCAAATTTCGTCGGGCTGCAGAACTATCGCGACCTGCTCAACGACCCCTATGTCTGGTCCAATTTCGCCACCACCGCGAAATACGTCATCATCTCGGTCGTTGGCCAGCTGGTCGTCGGCTTCGGCGTCGCCATGCTGCTTAACCGCGACATTCCGCTCAAAGGTCTGCTGACGACGCTTCTGCTTTTGCCGATGATGCTGTCGATGGCGGTCGTCGGCCTGTTCTGGAAACTGCTCTACGATCCGTCTTTCGGCATCATCAACTATGCGCTCGGCCTCGGCACCTTCGAATGGCTGTCGGATCCGAAAATGGCGCTCTATGCGGTTGCGCTGACCGACATCTGGATGTGGTCGCCCTTCGTCATGCTTTTGTCGCTGGCTGGCCTCTCGGCGGTTCCGAAACATCTCTACGAAGCGGCGGCGATCGACAGGGCCGGGTCGTTCTACACCTTCTTTCGCATCACACTGCCACTTGTCGCGCCGATCCTGATGATCGCCGTCATTTTCCGCACCATGGAAGCATTCAAGACCTTCGATCTCGCCTACATCCTGACCAGCCAGCCGACGGCCGAACTGATCTCGATCCGGCTTTACAAGATGGCGTTCCAGGAATGGCAGACCGGGCGCTCCTGCGCACTCGCCTACATCGTGCTGATCATGGTGCTGGCGATCACCAACATCTACGTCAAATACCTCAACAAGGTAAAGGAGCGCTGAGATGGCTGCCGTCCGCACTTCTTCCGAAATCGGCTTCAACCGTGTCGCCATCGTCGCCGTTCTGTTGGTGACGATCATCTTCCTGGCGCCGATCTACTGGATTGCCTCGACGGCATTCAAGCCGCGCAATCTCGCCACCACCATCCCGCCGACGGTCGTCTTCCAGCCGGAAATATCGCCTTTCGTCAAGCTGTTCACCAAGCGTTCGCAGATGCGCAACCCGGCGTCGCCCGAGGAGTATGCAGCCGCCCCCTGGTGGGAGCGCGTCGTCTTCGACGGTGGTGAAAAGATCGTGCGTGATGGCAAGGGCCAGGTGCAATGGTCGGGATATCCGAGCCGTTTCCTGAACTCGCTAATCATCGCCATCACCTCAACTGTGCTGGCGGTCGGCATGGGCACGTTCACCGCCTATGGTTTCTCGCGTTTCAAGGTGAAGGGCGAGGCGGACCTGCTCTTCTTCATCCTGTCGACCCGCATGCTGCCGCCGGTCGTGGTGGCGATCCCGATGTTCCTGATGTACCGGGCGGTCGGCCTGAATGATTCCCATGTCGGCCTGATCATCCTCTATACCGCCTTCAACCTGTCGTTCTCGGTGTGGCTGATGAAGGGCTTCATGGACGAGATACCGAAAGAGTATGAAGAGGCAGCCCTCGTCGACGGCTACACGCGCATGGAGGCTTTCTTCAAGATCGTGCTGCCGGAGGCCGCCACCGGCATCGCCGCCACCGCCGTGTTCTGCTTCATCACCGCGTGGAACGAATATGCCTTCGCGCTGATCATGACCAGCCGCCGTGCCCAGACAGCGCCGCCGTTCATCCCCAGCCAGGTCGGCTCCGGCCTGCCGGACTGGACGGTGATTGCCGCCGGAACCTTCCTGTTTCTGCTGCCGGTCGCGATCTTCACCTTCCTGCTCCGCAACCATCTGCTGCGCGGCATGTCCTTCGGAGCGATCCGCAAATGAGCTTTCGTGCCATCAATCAGAAATATCTGGAACCCGGTTCGCAGGTGCTGATGGTGCTTGGCATCATCGCGCTCTGCCAGCCTTGGAACCTGGCGTTGCACACCTATGGCCTGACCATCATCCTGATCGGGCTGATCGGCTTCAACATCACCTCGAAGATCGCGCCTGAGGAGAAGGCCGGCACCGGACAGATGCGAAATCCGGGAGCACAGCATTGACCCAGATCGAGCTTCGCGGCGTCCAGAAATTTTTCGGCGCCGTCCAGGTCATCAAGGACCTCAACCTGAAGATCAACGACAACGAGTTCATCGTTCTGCTCGGCCAATCGGGCTGCGGCAAAACGACGACGCTGCGCGCCATCGCCGGACTGGAAACGATCGATGAGGGCGACATCCTCATCGACGGCAAACCGATCCAGCATCTGAAGGCCGCCGACCGCGACATCGCCATGGTCTTCCAGTCGTTCTCGCTCTACCCGCATATGAGCGTCTACGAGAACATCGCCTTCCCTTTGCGCGCCACGCGCAAGAGCAAGGCGGAGATCGACTCGGAGGTGCGCTCGGTCGCCAAGACGCTGCAGATCCTGGACCTGCTCGACAAGAAGCCGTCGGCGCTTTCGGGGGGCGACATGCAGCGCGTCGCTATCGGTCGGGCCCTGGTGCGGCGGCCTAAGGCGATGCTGATGGACGAACCGATCGGCGCGCTCGATGCCAAGTTGCGCGAAGAAATGCGGGCCGAGATCAAGCGGCTGCACATCAAGCAGGGCTCGACCACCATCTATGTCACGCACGACCAGATCGAGGCGATGAGCCTCGCCGACCGCATCGTCATCATGCATGAAGGCGTGCTGCAGCAGGTCGGTTCGCCGGACGAGGTCTATTCGCACCCGGCAAACCTGTTCGTGGCGCAATTCGTCGGCAGTCCAGTGATGAATGTCGCCGATGCCGCGGTAGCGGAGACCGCATCCTCGGTCTTGGTGACGGTCGGCGGGGCTGCCGCCGGCTTCGAGTTCCCGCGGGCGCTGCTGTCGAAGCTCAATGGCCATGCCGGCGGCCAGCTGGCGCTCGGCATCCGGCCGGAAGGCGTCCTCATCCGCCGCGATGCCGCCGAGGGGTTCCTGCAGGTCGAGACGCAGATTGTCGAGCCGCTCGGCTCCTTTGACATCGTCGACCTCAAGGTCGGCTCCAAGATGCTGCGCGCGCGCACCAAGAGCGGGTTCGTCAGCGGTCCCGGCGAGAAGGTGTTCGCCAGGATCGATCCGGCCCAGGCGCATTTCTTCGACACGGCAAGCGGCAAGTCGCTGGAAGTGAGATTGTGATGGCCCATATCCAGCTGAAAAACATCTCGAAGACCTTCGGCAACCACACCGCCTTGACCGGGCTCGATCTCGACATCGCCGATGGCGAGTTCTTCGTGCTGCTGGGCGAAACGGGTGCAGGCAAGACGACCACTCTGCGGCTGATCGCCGGCCTGGAAAAGCCGAGCGAAGGCCAGGTCTTCATCGACGGTGTCGATGTGGCCGACTGGGGTGCGGCTGAGCGTGACGTGGCGCTGGTGCTGCAGCAATACTCGCTCTATCCGCGCTATACGGTGCGCGAAAATCTCGAGTTCCCGCTGAAGCCTAAGATCCGCCGGCTGCCCGACGCCGAGATCAAGGATCGCGTCGACCGTGCCGCCCGCACGCTGCGGATCGAGCATCTGCTCGACCGCAAGACCGACAAGCTGTCAGGCGGCGAGATGCAGCGCGTCTCCATCGGCCGCGCCATCGTGCGCAAGCCGCGCGTGTTCCTGATGGACGAGCCGCTGTCGGCGCTGGACGCCAAGCTGCGCGAGGCGCTGCGCACGGAACTGAAGAACCTGCAGATGCAACTCGGCGCCACCTTCCTGTTCGTTACCCATGACCAGATCGAGGCGATGTCGATGGGCGACAAGGTCGGCGTGCTCAATCATGGCCGCATCGTGCAGACGGGTACGCCGCACGAGATCTACAACAATCCGCGCGATACCTATGTGGCGAGCTTCGTCGGCTCGCCGCCGATGAACCTCATCGACGGAAGGCTTGTGAACGGCCGTGCGGTGATGGCGCCGCTGAATTTTGAACTGCCTTTTTCGGGGGGTGCCAAGACTTCTTGGGGGCTAAAGGCGGGTGCGGCGACCGACGGTCGCCCGCTCGTCTTCGGTGTTCGTCCCGAGGACGTTTATCTCGAGAGCGGCGCACCGGTCGAAGCGCGCGTCCATGACGTCGAGAACCATGGCGTCGAAAAGATCCTGACGCTGCGGGTTGGCGACGCCACCTTGCGCGCCACCGTGCCGGCCAGGACCGATGTCGCGATCGAGCAATCGGTGCGCTTTGCCTGGAACCCGGACAAGGTGGTGCTGTTCGACAAGGGCAGCGGCGTCAGCTTGCGGCACGCTGTGTGAACTCCAGCTGAAGCAGGCGTGGAGGTCGGCTCAGCCGGCCTGGCGGATAGCAGCCTGTTCCTCGGCGCGAAGGTGGCTGGGCGCCGAGCCGATGACTCGCTTGAAGGCGCGGCTGAAGGCGGCATCCGATTCGTAACCGAGACGCGCGGCAACGACGGAGATTTTCATCCGGTCGCGGATCAGCCACTGTCTCGCCCGATGCATCCTGACCTGGGTGACATATTTTGCCGGCGTTTCTCCAACGATGGTGGCGAAGCGCTCCGCAAATCCCGATCGCGAGGCGCCCATCATCCGGGCCAGGGACTCAACCGTCCAGTCGTAGTTCGGCTCGAGATGGATGGCGGCCAGCACGCGGCCGATTTCGCGGTCCCTGACCGCGGCGATCCAGCCGGACGAGTCGCCGCAGCCACGCTCGACCCATGAGCGTATGACGGTGGCGGCAAGCACGTCAGCCAGTCGCGCCAGGATGCCGCCGGAGCCGACGCGCTCCATCGTCACTTCACGCGCCATCGATTCCAGGAGATGCGGAATGCCGGGCTCGTAGGCTCCCAGCTCATGCGTGCGCATTACATCCGGCATCATGCCGAGCAGGGGATGCAAGCCGTCAAGATTGAAGTACATGCTGGCACAAAACAGCAGGGTTCCGGGCCGGCAACATTCCGACATGCCTTCGTTCGACATGCAGTAGACGTCCTTGCAGACTTCCTCGACTTCGTAGCCGTGGATCGGCCAGGCCTGGGCGCCGGGCTCACTGGCCAGCACGTGCGCCGCACCGCGCGGCAGCAGCACCGCGTCGCCAGCATTGAGCTCCACCCATTCACCGGACGGCTGCTTCAGCCAGCAACCTTTGCGGCCGATGAAATGAAACCGCGCCGCTGGCTGGGCTGGGAACTGGATACCCCAGGGCTCCTTCAGTTCGAAGCGGCCATACTCGACGCCATCGAGCCGCAAGCCGCGCAAGATATCTGTCAACGGGTCGCCGGTGATGGGAATTTTGGACGAATGGTCAAGCATGATGGGGTTTCTAGCATGGAAACTCCAAGCGGTCACTCCCTATGTTGCATTGCAGTCAAATGCTGCGCTGCAAACAACTCGGAGACTGACCATGGCCGAACCCGCGACAGGCGTCGTCGACGCCGCTCTTCTGAACCCCACGGACTCCGACGAACGAACCGAACCGGCCTGGGGTGCCGTGGTCTCGCTGGCACTTGGGGTGTTTGGTCTGGTGACGGCTGAATTTCTGCCCGCCAGCCTGTTGACGCCGATGGCGCGCGATCTGGGCGTCAGCGAAGGCGTAGCCGGACAGGCGGTGACCGCGACCGCGATCGTTGGCGCCATTGCCGCACCCACCATGGCGATCATTACCAGGCGTATGGACCGCAGGCTGGTGATGTGGATGCTGACGGTGTTCCTGATCCTGTCCAATCTCCTGGCCACCTTTGCCTCATCGCTCACCATGCTTCTGCTCGCCCGCGTCGCGCTCGGCGTCGCGCTCGGCGGCTTCTGGGCGATGTCGGCCGCCATGGCGATGCGGCTGGTGCCGATGCGGCTGATGCCGCGCGCCATGTCGATCATCCTGACCGGCGTTTCGCTGGCGACCGTCTGCGCGGCGCCGGTCGGCGCCTATGTCGGCGACATCTGGGGCTGGCGCACAGCCTTCATGATCGCGACCGTCGTTGCCGCCCTAGCGCTGCTGGTGCAGTTGGCCACCATTCCGAAGCTGCCACCGGTGGGTGTGGCGAGCTTCCGAACCTTGCTGGAGGTGCTGGAGCGCCCCTCCATCAGGATCGCACTGCTCGTCGTGCTGCTGGTCGCCTCGGGACACTTTGCCGGCTTCACCTATGTCCGTCCCTTCCTCGAGAAGGTCCCCGTGCTCAGCATCGAGACGATCTCGCTGGTGCTGCTGGCCTACGGTATTGGCGGCTTCTTCGGCAATGTCGCCGGCGGCATCCTGGCCGAACGCAGCCTCAAGGCAGCCGTCGCTCTGGCGCCCTTGCTGATTGCACTTGCCGCCGCCTCGATGCTGGTTTTTGGAGCTTCGCCCATGGTCGCCGCCGCCGCCGTTGCGATCTGGGGCTTTGCCTTCGGCGCGGTTCCGGTCGGGCTGCAGAGCTGGCTGGTAAGGGCCGCGCCCGATCAGGCTGAAAGCGCCGGCGGACTGATGGTGGCGACCTTCCAGGTGGCGATTGCGCTCGGCGCTGTCTTCGGTGGCCTGCTGGTCGATCATGCCGGCGTCGCCAGCGCCTTCGCCTATTGCGGCGCAGCGACGCTGCTGGCGGCCATCGTGGTGTTCCTGCGCGGCCCGAAGCGGGCCGAGTAGCTTCTTATTGGCAGGACTAAGCTTCCCCGAGGCTGTGCATCGGCCCGACAACCATCACGGTTTTCGGGCCGACGCCGTTGTGATGGCGGTGACGAAGCCGCCCTCGACATGGACCGCCACTGGCCGGCTCAGACCGCGCGACCGTCGAAGTCGAAAACCGGCAAGGTGGACGGGTCCGGATCGGCGACACAGTGGAGATTGATGTAGGCACTGCGGTCACGGCCTTCGCGGACGTCCTCGGCGAAGGGGTGAATGCCGCAGCTGCGGCAGAAGCGGTGTGCTATCGCATGATTGCCGAATGTGTAGGTGCCGAGATCGTCGCCCCAGGCTAGGACCTGCAAGGTCTCGTGCGGGATGGCGCACAACAGGGCGCCCTTGCGCGAGCAGATAGAGCAATTGCATCGTACGGCGCCGGTCAGTTCGGCTTCGAACTCGAAGGCGACCTTGCCGCAGTGACAGCTGCCTTTGTAGAGCATCGGATTTTTCCTCGCATTCGACGGGGTGCAAAACGGCCTGCGCCGGGTTAAGTCTCGGCAAGCCACGCCGCGCCGCTACCCCAAGGACGTTCAAAGCGTCCGGAGTCCGACACCGAAATGCATTCAGTCCGGGATCATCTGGAAATCATCCTCGCGCGCCTTGCCGCCCGTGCCGGTGAAGAGCGCGTGTTCACGAAGCTCTATGCCGAGGCCGCACGGGCCGCGGCTGATGCCAGCGATGCCCGCAAGCGGGCAGGTGTGACGCTCGGACCGCTCGACGGCACCATTGTCTCGATCAAGGATCTGTTCGATGTCGCCGGCGAGGCGACCACGGCTGGCTCGCTGATGCTCAAGACCGCCGCGCCTGCGCTGCGCGATGCCGCGATTGTCGGCCGGCTGCGGCAGGCTGGCGCGGTCATCATCGGCAAGACCAACATGACCGAATTCGCCTTCACCGCGATCGGTGACAACCAGCATTTTGGCACGCCCGGCAATGCCGTCGACGCCAGCCGTATTCCCGGTGGTTCCTCCTCGGGTGCTGGCGTCTCGGTCGGTGAGGGGACGAGTGAGATATCCATCGGTTCCGACACCGGCGGTTCGATTCGCATTCCGGCATCGCTCAACGGTGTCGTCGGCTTCAAGCCGACAGCGCGGCGTGTACCGCTGACTGGTGCCTTCCCGTTGTCCGCCACGCTGGACTCGATCGGGCCGCTGGCTCGGACCGTCGCTCGGTGTGCGGCTGCCGACGCCGTGATGGCCGGCGAGGTGCCGACCGCGCTGGCGCCGATTGCCCTTGCAGGGCTTCGAATTGGCATCCCGCGTGGCATCCTTTTCGAAGAGACGGAAGGCGCGGTGGTGACCGCGTTCGACCAATGCCTTGGCAAGATCGAGCAGACAGGCGCGCGGGTCGAGGTCCTGTCGATCGACGATCTGCTTGGAGAGATGCGCGCGGCCACCAAGCGCGGCTCGATAGCAGCGATGGAAGGCGCCGAAATCCATGCCGACTGGCTGGCGACAGGGGCATCGGTGCCGGTCGACCCACATGTCAGCGGGCCTTTGGCGCGGGCGGCAATGCTGCCGACCCCGGTCTATATCAGGGCAATGCGCCGCCGTGCAGCACTCGCCGCCGCCATGGACGAGCGGCTGGCATCGGTCGATGTGCTGGCCTTGCCGACCACACCGGTGATGGCGCCGACCATCGTTTCGATGACCGAGGATGCCGCGTTGCGCGACCGCATCGAAGGCCTGCTGCTGCGCAACACGCAGGTCGCCAACCAGTTCGACCTTTGTGCGATTTCGCTGCCGATGCCAGGCACGGCGCTGCCTGCCGGATTGATGCTGGTGGCGCGCAACGGGCATGACCGGCGCCTGCTGCGGATTGCTGCTGAAATTGAGACGCTGCTTGGCTCGTGACCCAGGACTGAACTGAGTATCAGGGCGACGAACAGTGCTTGCGTTCGCTATCCTTGGCGGTCCGTACGATGCGGGTCGCGACCAGCCAGGGGAGGTTGTATTCCTTGCCGGTGATGGTCTGGGTGCGGTGCTCGATCGATCCCCTGACAACGATCTTTCCGGCATAAAGCGCGTCGGAGAGATCCGTTATCGCCTTGTCGGCCTGCGGCAATCCGCTGGGGTCGATCGACACGCCCTTGATGATCGTGCCGGTGCCAAGGTCAAGCGCGCTGCTCGATGGGCACGGCGCCTTGAAACAGCGCAGCCCGTTGTCGCAATAGACGTAGCTGCTCTCGGTCGCGGCGAGCGACGACAAGGTGCAGAGCGAAGAAGCAACAACCAGAGACGCGAAGCGCAGAGTGAACATGGGCTCAGCGTTGCCGAGAATTGGGGCGAAACAGCGATGCTTTAGCTATCGGCCGGAAACCGCCGCCGGTAGTGATCGATCACTTCGGGATTGCGCAGGTTGACCGGCAGTTTGCCCGCCAGCACGAGCAAGGCCTCGCCCGCCGCGCCGACGCCCATGCGCATCATCGATTCCTCGGTGATGCCGGCCATGTGCGGGGTGATGATGACATTGTCGAAGCCGAAATAAGGATGATTTGACGACAGCGGCTGCGTCGAAAAGACGTCGAGCGCGGCTCCGCCTATGCGACGTTTCCGCAAGGCTTCGATCAGAGCGTCGTCGTCGACGACCGGTCCGCGCGAGACGTTGATCAGCAACGCATGCGGCTTCATGCGCGCGATCCGCTCGCGGTTGATCAGGCCGCGCGTCTCCGGCGTCAGCGGGCAGCACAGAACGATGATGTCGCTCTGCTCGACCAGGGCGTCGATCGACAGGAAGCCGACCTTCTCCAGCGCTGGCTGCATGCTGCGCGTCGTCGCCACCACCTTCAGGTCGAAACCGTGCGCGGCGATATGGCCGACAGCCTGGCCGACAGCGCCGAGGCCGACGATGCCGATCGTCTTGCCGGCAAGCTCGCTGTTGGCGTTGGCATGCTCGCGGCCGGCGAGCCAGCCTTTTGCCCGCAGGTCACGATCGACGACGCGGAAGTTGCGCAGCAAGGCAAGGGCCGCGAACATGACGTGTTCCGCCACCGAGCGCGCGTTGACCGCCGGCACGTTCGCAACCAGCACGCCGGCGGCGGTCGCAGCCTCCATCGGGATCATGTCGAGCCCGGCGCCATGGCGGATCGCCGCTCGCAGCTTCCAGGCACCCTCGAACAGCGCCGGCGGCAGCGGCGCGCGGACGATGACGATGTCGGCATTCCTCGCCTCGGCGGCCAGCGTGGCTGGATCGATGGCGGAAGCGACGACGAGTTCGCCGGCGCCGGCCATCATGGCCGAGGCGCGCGGGTGTAGCGGGTGTGTCGTAAGGATACGGGCCATGTCGTCAGGCTTTTTCGAGCGCCGGGCTTTGCGGTTCCTCGCCATGGCCCTCGATCAGGCCCTTCCAGTAGCTTTCGGCACCCTGCAGATGAGCGCTCATCAGCGCCTGGGCGAGATTTCCGTCGCGGCGCAGCAGCGCCTCATAAATCTGGATGTGCTCGGCATGCGAGCGCACATTGCGCTCCGGGTCGTTGAAATAGATGGGCAGGCGCTGTTCGCCCATCATGTAATAGACGCTGCAGACATTGTGGAAGACGCTGTTTTTGGTGGCGCGTACGATCTCGAGGTGGAATTCGCGGTCCTCCCTAGCCAGGCCTTCGCCCGCCGCGATGCGCTCTTCCGAAGCTTTCAGGATTTCGCGCAGCCGCTCGAAATTCTCCTCGGTGGCGCGCGAACAGGCAAGCTCGGCGGCCTTGATCTCGTGGATCTTGCGCAGTTCGACCGTTTCGTAGATCTGGATCGGATCGAGCGGCAGGCCCGCGCGGGCAAAAAGCGCCATCGCCTCGACGCTGGCCTGCTTGGTGTCGATGTAGATGCCGGACTTGGCGCGGCGCTCGACGATGCGCATGGCCTCGAGGATGGCGAGCGCCTCGCGGATCTGGCCGCGGCTGACGCCGAAATGCTCCGCCAGTTCGCGCTCCGATGGCGTTCGGCCGGTTTCCTTGTCCGAATGGGAGAACAGGTAGGCGGCGAGTTCCGCGAGAAGGTTCTTTTCTTTCATCGTCAACCGCGTTGCGCGTGCGCCTCCAGGAACCGCTCCGAAATGGTGAATCCCAGACCCGGCTTTTCGGGGATCGCTATCATACCGTCCTTGGCTTCGACAGTCTCTTCGATCAGATCGTGGATCATCGGGTTGGCGCCAAGCGAGTATTCGACGGTGAAACTCGACGGGGAGGCGGCGCAGACATGCAGCCCAGCGAAGAAACAGGGCGCGCCGGCCCACAGATGCGGCGCAAAGCGCAGGTTGAAGGCGCTGGCTATGGTGCCGATCTTCATCGCCTCGCTGATGCCGCCGCAGAAGGCCGGATCGGGCTGGAAGATGTCGGCCGCCTTGAGCACGGCGAGGTCGCGGAAGGCGTAGCGTGTCGCCTCGCTTTCGCCGGTGGCGATGGGGACGGCGCCCGATGCCCGCACTTCAGCCATGCCGGGCTTGTCGTCGGCGACAACAGGCTCCTCGAACCAGGCGAGATCGAGGTCACTGACGAGGTGGATGAAGCGCTTGGCTTCCGCCACCGTATAGGTGCCGTGCGCGTCGACCATCAGCTCGACATCGGGGCCAAGCGCCTGCCGTGCGGCACGGACTCGCGCGGCGGAAATGTGTGCCGCGCCGTCCATGGCGCCGACCCGCATCTTCAGTGCCTTGAAGCCACCCTGGGCGATATAGGATTTCAACTGCTCGCCGATGGCGTCGGCGGCCGCCCAGCCGCCGGAGGCATAGGCCGGCATGCGATCCAGCTTGCGGCCACCCAGCAGCCGCCAGACCGGAACCCCAAGCGATTTGCCGAGAATGTCCCACAGCGCGATGTCGACGGCGCTGATGGCGGCGATGCTCATGCCGCGCCGCGCCAGCTGCGGCATAGCGTGGCCGGCGCGCGCGGCGCCGTCGTGGCGCACGCCATTGTAGAGCATCTCCCAGATGACGCCGATGTCGGCCGGATCGCGGCCGATCAGCTGCGGTCCGACCTCATGGTTCAGCATGTGAACAAGCGCGCCATAGCTGCCGGCGCTGCCTGCGGCGTTCTTGCCTTCGCCCCAGCCGACCAGCCCGTCATCGGTTTCGATGCGCAGGATGGCGGCGTCGAAGGTCGTCACCTGGCCGAAGTCGCTGCGGTGTTGCCGAGCGGCTTCGATCGGGATGCGGACCCACCAGGCTTGGACCGTCTTGACGCGCATATTCTTCCCCAGCCCTGCCGCCGGTCAGGGCGGAAGGGCAAATTCCCTAGAGGCAGTCGACTACTTGATCAGCGGCAGCAACGTTTCGGCGGTGATGCGCATCTGGTCGGTGTAGAATTTCTCAGTCAGCACGCTGGAGCCGTGGTCCTGGATGAACTTCAGCTGCTCGGGCGAGATATCGACCGGGTGGCGCTCGACCATGTCGGGATAGGGTGCGGCCGGCGTCCGGTCGACGGGCGCAACGAACTCGTTGGTCAGCGCGCCGTCGTAACCGACCTCTCTCAGCGTGGCGACGATCTTCGGCCAGTCGATCTGGCCGAGACCGGCGGCAAAGCGGTTGTTGTCGGCGACATGGAAGTCGAACAGGCGCTTGCCAACCTGGCGGATCGCGTCGTGAACGTTAAACTCCTCCATGTGGATATGGTACGCGTCGAGGCAGACACCGCATTCGGGGCTGACCGCGTCGGCCAGCGCGAGCGCCTGGGCGCCGCGATTGAACAGGTAGGTTTCGAAGCGGTTGAGCGGTTCGACCGCAATCTTGACGCCGACTTTCTTGGCGTGGGTGAAGCATTCACGGGTCGCGTCGACAACCCACTTCCATTCCTCTTCCTCGGTGCCATCGGGCACGACCTTGCCGACTGTCGCCGGAACCAGCGTGATGATCTCGCCGTCGAGTTCGCTGACCATCGTCAGCACGTCCTTGACATACTGAACGGAGCGCTCGCGCTGGCCCTGGTTCCTGGCGGCGAGGTTGCGTTCGCCCAGCATCAAGGTCACCGCGCCCCAGCAGCGGATGCCATGCTCCTTCAGCAGCGCCCGTGTCTCCTTGGTCTTGTATTGCTCGGGCTCGCCGGAAATCTCGATCGACTCATAGCCGAATTTCTTGATGCGCTTGAGCGTCGTCTCCAGGGGCTCCGCGCGCATCCAGTTGTGCGTCGAAAGATGCATCGTCTGTCCTTCCCAAAAATCGCCTGCAACATGCATCGCCGAAGGCGACGCAAGGGCTCCTCCCCAAGGCATCCCCAGCCTTTTCTCGCAAACTGGTTCGACCAATTGGGCCTGAAGGGAGGTCTACAGCAAATTCTTCTGGACGGCAAGAAGCGCGGGAAGGCAACTTCCGATACGGATTACTTCATTGATTGTATTGATGTATATGCCTGCGTTTCGCCTATCCAAAGGACTCCGGCGGTGCATTGCGAGGCTTGACCAAATTCCCTCATTTGGTAATACCAGAATTGCGGCGTACACGATGCGCCCGACGTGAAGAGACCAAAGTGGGCTGGCCCTGCTTCCAATCGGCGCTATGCTCGGTCGCGATTAAAATGAGGGAGGATGCCGATGCCGACGACAATGAAGGGCCCTGGACTGTTTCTGGCGCAGTTCGCGGGCGATGCCGCGCCGTTCAATTCACTGGCGTCGATCACCAAATGGGCGGCCGGTCTCGGCTACAAGGGCGTGCAGATCCCGACCTGGGACGCGCGGCTGTTCGATCTCAAGAAGGCGGCCTCTTCCAAGACCTATTGCGACGAAGTTAAGGGCATCTGCGCGGACGCCGGCGTCGAGATCACCGAACTGTCGACGCATCTGCAGGGGCAATTGGTGGCGGTGCATCCGGCCTATGATGCGCAGTTCGACGGTTTTGCGCCGGCTTCGGTGCACAACAATCCGAAAGCGCGGCAGGAATGGGCGGTCGAACAGATGACATTCGGCGCCAAGGCGTCGAAGAACCTCGGCCTCAAGGCCTCGGTGAGCTTCTCCGGAGCGTTGGCCTTTCCTTACCTCTACCCCTGGCCGCAGCGGCCGGCCGGGCTGATCGATGAAGCCTTCGCCGAACTCGGCAAGCGCTGGAAGCCGATCCTCGATGTCTATGAGGACAATGGCGTCGATGTCGGCTACGAGATCCATCCGGGCGAGGATGTGTTCGACGGTGCGACCTTCGAGATGTTCCTCGACGCGGTCGGCGGCCACGGACGCTGCAACATCAACTACGATCCGTCGCACTTCCTGCTTCAGCAGCTCGACTATCTCGAATTCATCGACATCTATCACGAGCGCATCAAGGCGTTCCACGTCAAGGACGCCGAGTTCAATCCGACCGGCCGGCAAGGCGTCTATTCCGGCTATCAGAGCTGGACCAACCGCGCCGGCCGCTTCCGGTCGCTGGGCGACGGGCAGGTGGATTTCGGCGGCATTTTCTCCAAGCTGACGCAATACAATTATGATTCCTGGGCGGTGCTGGAGTGGGAGTGCTGTCTTAAACATCCCGAGGACGGCGCGGCCGAGGGCGCACCCTTCATCCAGCATCACATCATCCGGGTGACGGAGAAGGCATTCGACGATTTCGCCGGCGGCGCTACGGACAAGAAAGTGCTGCGCGGCATGATGGGAATTTAACGCTGGTTTCCCTCCCCCTTGAGGGGAGGGTGGCCCGAAGGGCCGGGTGGGGTCGGTCCATGCCGCGCTCTACGCCCGGCGACCCCACCCGATCCGCTTCGCGGATCGACCTCCCCTCAAGGGGGAGGTAAGCAACAGCTAGGAGAAGAAACATGGTCGGCGCATCGAAGTCGGAAACGGGAGGCGGCCCGATCCGCTATGGCATGGTCGGCGGCGGGCAGGGCGCCTTCATCGGCGCGGTGCACCGGATTGCGGCGCGCCTGGACAATGACTTCGTGCTGGTCGCCGGCGCTTTGTCATCCGACCCGGCGCGTGCCAGGGCCTCGGCCGCCGAACTCGGGCTCGATCCTGATCGCAGCTACGCGTCCTATGCCGACATGGCCAAGGCCGAGGCGAAGCGGCCCGACGGCATCGAGGCGGTGGCCATCGTGACCCCCAACAATGTGCACGTGCCGGCGGCCAAGGCCTTCCTCGAGGCCGGCATTCACGTCATCTGCGACAAGCCGCTGGCGACGACGCTCGCCGAGGCCAAGAAGCTGGCCGCGGTGGTCGAGAAGACCGGCAAGGTGTTTGTCCTTACTCACAACTACACCGCCTATCCGATGGTGCGGCAGGCGCGCGAGATGGTCGCCAAGGGCCTGCTCGGCGACATCCGCATCGTGCAGTCCGAATATCCGCAGGACTGGCTGACCGAGGACCTGGCGGCGACAGGCCAGAAGCAGGCGGCGTGGCGCGGCGACCCGAAGCAGGCAGGCGCCGGTGGTGCGCTGGGCGATATCGGCACGCATGCCTACAATCTTGCCCGCTTCGTCTCCGGGCTGGAGCTGGATTCGCTTTCGGCCGATCTCGACGCCTTCGTGCCGGGCCGGCTGCTCGATGACAATGTCAACGTCATGCTGCGCTTCAAGCCCGCCGGCAAGACGCACCCGGCCAAGGGCATGATCTGGGCCAGCCAGGTGGCGCCCGGCCATGAGAATGGATTGAAGCTGCGCATCTATGGCTCGAAGGGCGGGCTGGAATGGGTGCAGGCCGATCCGAATTATCTCTGGTATACGCCGTTCGGCCAGCCCAAGCAGCTGCTCACCCGCAATGGCGCCGGCGCGCTGCCTGTAGCAGGCCGTGTCAGTCGCGTGCCGTCAGGCCATCCCGAGGGCTATCTCGAAGGTTTCGCCAACATCTACCAGGAGGCCGCACGCGCCATCCGCGCGGCGCGCCGCAAGGGCGGCAAGCCGGCAAAGGATGTCGTCTTCCCGACCATTCAGGACGGCGTCGAAGGCATGGCCTTCATCGAGGCCTGTGTGAAGTCGTCGAAGAAGAATGGGGCGTGGACGAGGCTATAGCTTCGACCTCGCGGGAGATGGGGGAGAGGCGTCGATGAAGATCGGCATGTGCATGTTCTTGTGGACGACGGCTGTGTCGAAGAAACACGAGCCGTTGCTCAGGGATATCAAGGCAACCGGCTTCGATGGCGTCGAGATACCGATCTTCGCCGGCACGCCCGACGACTATAAAAAGCTGGGCGAACTGCTCGACTGCATCGGGCTGGAGCGGACCGCGGTTTCAGCCATGGGGGATCCGGCGATGAACCTGATCGCGGCTGACGCGGCAACGCGCAAGGCCGGCATCCACTACATGAAATGGGCTATCGATTGTGCCCAGGCGCTTGGCGCCAGCACGCTGAGCGGCCCGCTGCATTCGACGCTCGGTGCCTTTTCCGGCTCCGGGCCGACGGCCGCCGAGAAGAAGCGCTCGATCGCCTCGCAGCGCGCGATCGGCGACCATGCCGGCAATAAGGGCGTCACCATCGGGCTCGAGGCACTCAATCGCTTCGAATGCTATCTCCTCAACACGATGGCTGACCTGTCGGAGCATATCGACGCCATCGACCGGCCGCATATCAAGGCGATGTACGACACCTTCCACGCCAATATCGAGGAGGCCGACCCGATCGGCGCCTACACGAAACACCGCCGGAATGTCGTGCATATCCATATTTCGGAGAATGACCGCGGCGTGCCGGGGCGCGGCCACCTTCCGTGGAAAGAAACATTCTCGGCCATCCGCAAGAGCGGCTATGACGACTGGCTGACGATCGAGGCGTTCGGGCGCTCGCTCAAGGATTTGGCGGCGGCGACCAAGGTGTGGCGCGATTTTTCCGAGAGCCCGGAGGCGGTTTACCGAGACGGGTATAGGCATATCAGGAACGGGTGGAAGAAGGCGGCGTAGGCGCCTTCCTTATATGGGACTGAGCAAAGCCGCCCAACACCTGCCGCCGCGTTCCTTCACACCCCCCTCTGTCCTGCCGGACATCTCCCCCGCAAGGCAGGGCTGTCCGGGGAAAGTTTTGAGTGAATCGAAATGCCGCATGTGCATGCCCCGTAAAACGGGGTTTGTCCGTCTTCTCTCTGGTTGTCGAGACTCAGAAAAGGAACGGGGCATGCGCTTTGCACCTAGCATCTTCGGGCAGCTTCTTGAAGCGGTGGATCGCCGTCAATTCCAAGCCATTGTGGATCGTCACGCCGGCGATGCCTACGACAAATCGTTCAGGAGTTGGGATCATCTGGTGGTGTTGATCTATGCCCAGTTCTGCGGCAGCGACAGCCTGCGTGGCCTGGAAGCCGGTTGGAACGCCAACAGCCAGCATCATTACCACCTGGGCAGCGGTCCGCTGATGCGTTCGACCTTGTCGGACGCCAACAGACGGCGCCCGGTCGCCATTTTTGCCGAGGCCTTCAGCCTGGTGGCGGGCCTGCTCGACCGGCAGACGCGGCAAGAGGGTAAAGACATGCTGCGGCTGATCGACTCGACCCCCATTCCGCTCGGCAAGCTGTGCGAGTGGG